>JADGEK010000055.1 GCA_016744395.1 Gammaproteobacteria bacterium
GACATTTTGCGTCTCAATGCCCATTTTAAGATAATCCGTCCCTTCGGTATGCTCCTGACTGAACCGTGAAGCAATGTGATCGTATTTAGATAAATCCAGATCGATGACTTGGTATTGACCCAGAGCTTTTTTTGCATCTTTTTCTTTAGACCCATCACTTTGAAGCGGTGAAGTCTGTAACAGCTGCCCTGGTAAGTAATGGGTTTCAGTCAATAGGTAAAGACAAATCTGTGCCACATGAGTGCCCGTCGTAATATGGACAAGATAATCTTCACTTTCAGGTTTAAAAGAATAGTTCTGACTAAAATCAAAAAGAGCACTATAAACCGTCTCAAAATCCCAGGGATCTGAAAAGTCCAGTATATGATGTCTGACTTCTGTTTCTGGAGATACTCGTAAAATGTCTTTTGTCACTTGATTGGCAAGTGCTTGAAAGTTACCTTGAAAGAGTAATTCCAAACGATCAATAGGCAAATCATCCTGTTGACATATGGACACTGTGGGACGCCATTTTGACCAGCGCTTTTCTCCTTTTCCACGTTTATCAAGCACAGTACCAAGGATACTGAATGCCACTGTTTTAGTTGGAGTACGTGTAATAGGCAGCTTTTTTAATTGATTTTTCATCTATCTAAAATAACATATACTATCAAAATAGATAGTTTATTATAAATTAAAAAAATAGATAAATATACTCTGCTTTAATTGTTAAAAATATATTTATATTTATTTTCAGTAACTTACCTTTAATTTTCTCTCTACAAAAAAACTTGGCACAACTTTAGCAATAGAACAACTAAAGGCTAACCAATAAAACAATACTATTTTAATATCAGGTAAATGAAAATGACTGAAGTCAATTTTGAAGTAATGCAATCCAGCAATGTGCCCATCAAATCATGGACCAAAGGCATTCCTTTTGAAGAACAAGCCCGCCAACAATTAAGAAACATCGCCAGCCTCCCTTTCATTCACCGATGGGTAGCAGCCATGCCAGATGTTCACTTAGGAAAAGGAGCTACGATTGGTAGTGTGGTTCCCTCCATTGGTGCAGTGATCCCTGCTGCTGTCGGAGTGGATATTGGTTGTGGAATGATGGCAGTGCGAACCAGCTTGAATGCCAGTCAGCTCCCAGAGAATTTAAAAGCAATGCGAACAGCAATAGAACAGGCCGTACCACACGGACGTTCAAAACGATTTAGAGGAAGCCGAGATAAAGGGGCCTGGCAAAACCTGCCTGACGATGTTCAACAGGCATGGCAACCCATTGCTTCCCAATTTGATCTCTTAAAGGAAAAACACCCTGTATTGAAAAACACCAATAACATTAATCATCTGGGTACTTTAGGAGCAGGCAACCATTTCATTGAAATGTGTCTGGATGAGCAAAACAATGTCTGGTTAATGCTGCACAGTGGTTCCAGAGGGGTTGGTAATCGCATTGGTACTCATTTTATAGAAACAGCTAAAAAAGAGATGGAACGTTGGATGATCAACTTGCCCGACAAAGATCTGGCCTATTTACCCGAAGGTAGCGATCATTTTCGCGACTATGTTGAAGCCGTTGAGTGGGCTCAGTCTTTTGCCCGAATCAATCGTGAAGTCATGATGAATCGTGTCATTCAGGCGGTTAAAAAGACGCTCACCTTTGATTTTGATGCACAATTGGAAGCGGTTAACTGTCACCATAACTATATCTCAAGAGAGCATCACTATGGAAAGAACGTAATTGTGACTCGAAAGGGTGCTGTAAGAGCAAGAAAAGATGAGATGGGCATTATCCCTGGAAGCATGGGTAGCAAATCCTTTATTGTCCGAGGTTTAGGAAATAAAGAAAGTTTTTGCAGCTGTAGCCATGGGGCTGGTCGAGTCATGTCCAGAACCAGGGCCAAAAAACTGGTCTCAATGGAAGAACACTTAAAAGCCACAGAAGGAGTGGAATGTCGAACCGATGCTGATGTCATTGATGAGACTCCATCAGCCTATAAGCCCATTGAAAAAGTAATGCATGCTCAAAGGGATCTGGTTGAAATCGTTTATACCTTAAAACAAGTCGTTTGTGTGAAAGGATAAACAGAAGCCAAGTCAAAAAAGGAGACATTAATTGAATCAGCGCAATTAACAACTGCTCAGTTTTTGACTCAAGGCTTTACCTTGGCAAGCAAACATTTTTATAACTCTTTATTTGAAAAAGAGTTATAAAATTGTTTAGCAGTTCGGCCACTGCGAGCGCCGCCTCTCAGCATAGAAAACTGTCTTGCAGCTTCATGCAGTTTTTCTCTATCACCGTTATAATCTGTAAAATAGCTATCAACCAGTTGGTAATAATTGTCTAAGTTACCTTGATAAAAAGAAAGCCAAAGTCCAAATCGATCAGACAATGATAGCTTATCTTCCACAATATCAGAGTAATGTAGTTCTTCACTGGTTACTTTAGTGGTCAGATTATCTTCCATGTATTCTGGAATTAAGTGTCTACGATTTGATGTGCTATAGAGTAGAATATTCTCAGGAGCCTGCTCTATTGAACCTTCCAGAACTGTTTTTAAAACCATATATGTATTGTCATTGGCCTCAAATGAAAAATCATCACAGAAAATAATAAACCGATAAGGCAGTTCTCTGATAATATCGACAATATCAGGTAAATTGTGTAAGTCATCTTTAAAAAACTCTATCAAGCGTAAGTTTTGTGATTTATATTCATTAAGTATTGCTTTTACCAATGATGATTTACCTGTTCCCCTGGCACCCCACAACAATGCATTATTAGCAGGCTTATGGGCCAGAAATCGTTCCGTATTTTCCATTAACTGTGTTTTTTGTGTGTCGATACCAATTAATGAACCCAATTGAATGGGATCAATTGCTGAAACAGGTCTTAAACCTGAGAGTTTAGGACGATAGACTGCCGCATAAATTTTTTCCCAATTTACATCCATGATTGCCCCTCTCTTGTTGCTTTAAAAAAGCAATACAGTTGCCAATGATTAACCATTTTTAGTGACTTCTTTATGTGATTCGTTTTAACCTTTTACAGAAATTTTGTCTACTTATCTTCAGTTAAATGAATCATCACATCCTGTCAATAAATAAACAAGCAATAACCTAGCAAATCACTAAAGTTATATTATACTTTTATTATGGATTTAAATTTGCCCCCATTCTTGCAGAAAAGAGGAATTTCACGATGAAAATTAAACAATTAATTAGTCAGTGGAAAGCTTTACCTAAAGAGGTCATTGATGGCGAAGAATATTTAGTTAAAGTGACTCGTTCTGAAGCAGCAAAAATTGAAGCTATCAAAGAATTATACCCTGGCTTAACATCGCAAATGGTCATTCATCAGTTATTACTATCAGCACTAAACAGTTTTGAAGAAGCTTTACCTTATGTTCAAGGCCCTGGAGTTATTGGCGAGGATGAATTCGGTGATCCCATATTTGAAGATATTGGTGATACTCCTAAATTTTTAAATCTAATCAATAAACATCATCAACGTCTCAACTGAGTATATAATTTTTATGCCTTCATTCTTTATCCACAAATCAAGGAAATTGATAAGCATAAAATAGCAATTATCCAGGATTCCCCCATTTTACTTGATCGACTGAAAAGAAAAAGGCATTCTATAGGCACAAGTTGATACCCAACGTGTTGGTACTGCTAAACGCGATCTGGATGTCAGTGGACATTATTCCAGACCAGATATTTTTACTTTGACGGTTGATTATCAGCCTCAAAGCCCAATTAAATTTAAATAAAAGGACTGGCCTTATAATGTTTAATAAAGAACAATTCATTCAGGATTGTAAAACAGCTATTACTGATGGTCAGCCCGCCATTCGTGAAGTTGTAACCAAAGCATTGTCCGATCGCTCTGGCATTATTTCTGAGTTGGGCAAGCCACAACATGCGGGTATATTTCCTCTACATCAATCGTCTGACTTAACCATTATTAACTTTGCATGGGCGCCTTATATGAGCCTGATGCCGCACAATCATCAAATGTTTGCAGTAATTGGTATTTACTCTGGCAGAGAAGACAATATTCTTTGGCGTAAAACGAAAAGTCAAACACACAACAGTATTGAAGCAGCTGGAGCACAATCACTAGGAGTTGGTGACGTAGCAACTTTTGGTCGTGATATTATTCATTCTGTGTCAAATCCCATTGCTAAAATGACTTGCGCAATTCATGTATATGGCGGTGATTTTTTTGAGCCTGAAGAACCCCGAAGTGGCTGGGATCATGAAACCTTAGTTGAAAAACCCTGGGATGTTGAGAGAGTCAAAAAGTTATTTCAAGAGGCTGATACTCGCTCACGCATTACTTAGGTATGAATTATAACACTTGATTTTTACTTCTCTCATTATAAAGTTTTAATGAATTGCTCATACTTTAATTGGACAAATTTAACTTGTTTAGATGCCTTACCATGTTTTTCAATGAATTTTTTCATCTACCAGCATGTCTGAGAAGTAATAAAATCCGAGTTTGAGCATTTTTTACCCGTAGTTTCCACTGAATTTTTTTGCTGTTTTTTGCAAGTGGATATTTGGTTTTTAAATCTTTGATTTTATCGTAGATGTTAGTAACAAGCTGCTCAGTTTGTTTTCCTTGCCAGGAAGATAAACTCGTTCCATGAAGAGACGGGTACTTATCAATCTCTTTTTTTTGTAAGAGATTGAAATTAAACCCTTCTTTATTTAAGCGGTCATACTCTTCTATAGTGAGTTTATCAATAATATCTTCAATAGGAACACCTTCTTCAATGATCAGCCAAAAATATCGGGAATTTTCTTTTAACTCTTCCACCAAAGCACGAACATCCCCTTTTGAGTTGGAACGCCAATCTGAAAAACCACTTAATGCTTTTGATGCAGTATCAAAGACTTTTAATAATACAGGTATATTCTCAAACATTATTTAACCATTAGTTGTTTTCAATAAGAATAATGAGACCCATTCAGGTTGGATGCTCCTATCATACGCTAATTTTGTAAAGTTGGGATCAGATGCTGAAATTTTAGCACTGTTATTCTGGATACCTGTCTCTTATGTCATAATAAATCATTTCCTCCTTCTGATCTTTATCAGATCTGTTGACCCATGACTGGCTTAATAGGTTTATTTTAGATTTCCCCCACATTTTAACTTGAAACACTATCCAATCTTTCCTATCCTTAAATAAGTACACCGCTCTATCAATAGCTAACATTTTTAATATGATGATTGTATGTTTTCCTTTAGAAACAAACTTATTTTGGCCTTTTTTTCCTTTGGACTGTTATTAATCACAATCTCATCTTTGCTGATTTTTAAAATGCAGGAGTTTTCGTTAAAAGCCACCAGTATTGAAACAGCAGAACTCGCTCAAAAAGTGTTAGATCAAGACATTGGGCTTTATATACGTGAATACGATAATTCCCTTCTGGCTTTAGAAAATTCAGCTGTATTTTCTAGATACTTGAATGATCCAGAAACATACAAAAAAGAAATGATTGATTTTTTTTCTTCATTTGTTTCTTCTTCAGATAGTATTTATCAATATCGTTACATCAATGCTGACGGCATTGAAAAAATACGTGTTAGTAGGGAAGAGCCTGGTTCTGAAGTAATTTCTACCCACGATGATAAACTACAAAATAAAAACTCACGCTATTACTTTCAGGAAACCATAAAGTCCAATACCGATATATTTTATTCTAAAATCGATTTAAATATAGAGCATGGTAAAATTGAAAAACCCATAAAGCCCGTTCTCAGAATTGCCAAAAAAATTATTCACAATAGCCAGTTAAAAGGCATTCTTATTATTAATGTTCTTATGGATGAATTTATAAACCGATTGGTCTCATCACCTATTTTTGATATTTATCTCATTGATAAAAATGGTTATTTTCTTGCTCATCCAGAAAAAGAGAAGCGTTGGAGTCTTTATTTAAAAACTGGTTATAATGCTCGAGATATATTCACTACTGATACCGCTTGTATTTTAAATAATATTGAATGCCGTGCAGATCAATTATATTCTAAGCAAGTGCAAACCTTACATAATGCGGACGGCTTAACTTTAATTGTTCGTCCCAGGCTTTATAAAATCCATAAACAAATGGAAGAACAGTTTTCTAGCATGCTATTGATTTCAATTGCTGTGTTACTGCTTTCATATCCTATTGCTTATCTTTTTGCTATAACACCTACGCGGCTATTAAACGAGGTTGATCAATTAAATATCTCTTTAGAGAAAAAAATTGAAGAAAAAGTCAATGAACTCAGAGTGAATAATGACGCTTTAGAACAAAAAGTATTGGTGCGAACCAGAGAACTGGAAGAATCCAATAGCAAACTTTTTAAACAGGCGACTATTGACCTACTGACCAATATACCGAATCGACGTTATTTTTTCGAAATGAGTGATCGATATCTGCAACTTTCACACCGTAAACAACAAGCACTTTCATTTATTATTTTCGACATTGATTTTTTTAAAAAAGTGAATGATGACCATGGGCATGAAACGGGGGATCTAGTTTTACAATTTATCACTGAAAAAATTTCTTTAATATTACGCCGAAGTGATATTTTTGCTCGTATTGGAGGCGAAGAGTTTGCCATAGCTCTCTTAGACACTAATATTGAACAAGCCACTGAAATTGCTGAAAAACTGCGTATAAGCATTCAAGATAATGCTTATACCAATAATCGACTGTCTCTTGAGTTGACCATCAGCCTGGGTGTGACTCAGGCTTTGGCCAATGAGCAAGAAGTCTCTATTATTCTTTCCCGGGCAGATATTGCCTTATTTCAAGCAAAAAGTTTTGGTCGAAACCAGGTTGTAATAAGTTAGCCTATATGTCTCTAATCTCTTTTGAAATGTAAAAAAACTCATGTGCTTATCGGTCAACACATTCACTCCAGCATCACTCACATTGAAACATTCATTACAAATCCACAATAAACTCTTCAGGTTTTCCAAAATAATAGCCTTGTGCATGAGTCACACCTAATTCACTCAATTTTTCGGCGCTGGCTTCATCCTGAACAAATTCAGCAATACTCTCAACCTCCATTTCATTGATGAGTCCCATAATGGCTCTCACGCTTTTATAATGTTCATCTGAATGATTGATTTCTTTAATTAATGAACCATCAATTTTTACTGAATCCAGTCTTAATTCAGTCAGATTGGTAAAATTTGAATATCCGCTACCAAAATCATCAATTGAAATACCACAGCCCATCTTTTTTAATTCATGAATAAAATTTTTCACTTTATTCAAATCGGTCAGTTTTTCACTTTCAAGTAATTCAATATCCATCCGCATTGCAACTTCTGGATAAGCGGTAAAATGACCCCTTAATGTATTAATAATTTCATCATCTTCAAGATCAGACATACCAAAGTTAATAGAAAACCGATAAGGCTTATCAGAAAAATAGCTAATTGTTTTACTGATCATCACTCGTGTAATTTCATGATAAAGCGGTGTTTGTTGCGCAATGGGCAAAAATTGTATGGGGTTAAGAATCTTACCGTCTTTCAATTTCAGCCTGACCAAAGCTTCATATTTTACAATTTCACGCGTTTTCAAATCAATAATAGGTTGATAATAGGGAATCACTCTATTTTCATTCAGCGCATCATGGAGGATCTGAGTGATTTCAATGTTTGAACGTATTTTTTCTTTAACATCTAACTCTTTTGAATAATGAATCAAATTTCCAACAGGTCTTAATTTAAGCTGTTTTAATGCCATGTCAGCTGTTTCTAAGAGCGGTTTCGTATCACTAATAGCCATATTGATACTGATGGTTTGCTCCACATCTGTCAATTTGTATTTTCTATTCGTTAAGAGCTCACTGATTTCATGGGCTATCATTTCAATTGATTGGGAACTTTGAGCTTCAAAAACAATAGCAAATTCATCACCACTGATTCGATAGCAGACACCCACTTCATGTTGAATGTTATTCCTTAAAAGTGTGGATACTTTAATTAACAGTTGATCCCCAGAGTCCACACCATAAAAATCATTGATTAATTTAAATCGACTGATATTGAGGAGTAAAACTTTAGGGCTTTTCAACTGACTCACTGATTGCTCATAACTGATACGATTGAACAATCCTGTTAAAGCATCATGCTGAAGTGTAAACTGTAACTTATTATGCACATTAATCAGTTTTATATTTTCTTTCTGCAATCGATAAAGCAGAATAGTGATGGCTAAAATTGCCATTAATATGAGTATAAACAATGATGTTGCCAGGGTGTTTAAATAGGTAAGATCATCCTCAGCCAAAAATTCAAATTGCTGTTGTGTTTTTTGTAAATCATTACGAAGTGGTGAGTCCATTATTTTTGAAAAGGTCTCAATATAAAGCGGGTACTTATTTTCCAGATATCTTATGTGAACCAATAGCTTAGTCACATAATCCAATTGTTCTTTGTTATACGAATCATTTTCAATTTCCTTGATAAGCCGAGATATTTTTTTTAGGTAACTGCCATCCAGCATTCTTTTAGCTTGCATAACACTATCAATAATATCATGTAGAGTGCGTATGGACTCAGAAGCTGGATCAAAAAACTCCAGAGACTTAACTTCATGTGTTGATAAAAACACCATTGAATTTTTGATACCCGCATTGATCATTAAATAATGTTCTATCAGTTCAACATAGCTTTTAATCTCTTTTTCAAGTTGATTAATGGCCTTTTTCAATGGCAGATAGTGTTTCTTTTCTTTTAATAAGGGGTGCTGAGACAAGGTATTAACACCATCTATAATACGATTGCGGTCTTTGGCAATACTGTCTTGATTATAATAAGCAAATAGTGAGCTTTGTAAAACACCATAACTGATCTTTTCTTGCTGTTTTTGTAGTGTATTAAAATGTGTACTGATTGTTTTATAATTCTTTCTAAAATCTTTTTCAATATGATAGTAATAGACAAGCATTGATAATGAGATGATACCCACTAGTAATGCGGTCACTGTTTTAAGACGATAACGCATACTGATCCTCAAACAATATTTGCAAATGTTACTCCAAAATCTCAGGCTTCTCGCCCGTCAGTGTGTTTAAAAAGGCATTTAAACTTTCAACCTGTTCATCTGAAATAATATAACCCAGATTATGATAGCTCATTACCTTAATGGCATCACGAAGATTTTTTGCAGACGCATCATGAAAATAAGGTGCTGATAAGGCAATATTTCTTAAAGTGGGTACTTTAAACACATTTTTATGATACTCTTTTTTTGTCAGTGAATAACGGTCAGGGTATCCTTCTACATAATTATAGGGAATAATTGTTCCCATCTGTTGAAATGAATTTCCCCCAACATTGATACCATTATGGCAGGTAATGCAACCCAGTGCTTTAAAAGACTGGTAGCCTTTTTCTTCACTGTCATCTAAGAGAACTTCACCTCTTAAATAACGATCAAATTTGCTATTAGAAGTCACTAACGCTTTTTCAAACTCTGTCAGAGCATCCGTTATCATTAAAATATCAATGGCACCTTCATGAACAATCGGTGCAAAAAGAGCCTGATATTTTTTACTGGCATTAATACGCTCTTCAACTTCCTGAGTATTCATAGCCAATTCTGTAGGATTGTGTATCGGACCATACGCTTGCTCTTGCAGCGTTACTGCTCGTCCATTCCAAAATTGTTTAAAGTTATATCGCGCATTGAAAACAGTAGGGGACTGAATATTGCCTTTTCCACCATGAACGCCCAATGAAACAGGTCGGCTATCTGCACCTCCAGCATCCAAATCATGGCAGCTAATACACGCAATACTTCGGTCATGAGACAGTATAGGATCAAAAAACAGTGCCTTACCTATCTTGGCTTTGACTGGATCATAATCAATTTCAGTGGGCAAGGGTTCTATCGGCTCACTAGCCAGGAGTATATGGGCATAACCAAGTAAGCCTAGCATTAAAATGCTTTTAATCGAGTGAATATTCATATGTCTTCAGTCTAGCATTTTTTTTTGTATTTTAAATATCTAAATGATTCCTTTTTGACTGCTTTCTTTCTGTCTATTCAGCGCTATAATCACTACTGAAACTCCTGACAATAAAATGGAATAAAATGCCTTCAAACTCATCCTCTAATAATATTTTCGTTTCTTTTGCTGCCATTGTGATAATACTCACAGGTGTTAAATATGCAGAATCCATAATTTCTCCACTTCTCATTGCTCTTTTTATTACAGCCATTTGCGGCCCTGCAATGCTCTGGCTACTTAAGAAAAAAATTCCTTCAGGCCTTGCTGTCACTTTGATTGTATTCGCCATCGTTTTTTTTGGCTTTTTTATCAGTTCAATTCTCAGCACCTCTTTACATGACTTTTCTCAAAATATTCCCGAATATCAAGAGCGCTTAGTAGTCATTACTACTGGCCTTAAATCTAATCTTGATACCATTGGCATCCATTTGAGTGTGACAGAATTCACCAGTATTTTTAATCTTGGTAAAGTGATGGGCTTTGTCGGCTCCACTTTTAACCATGTTTTAGGTACGCTAACAAATATTTTTTTTATTCTGATGATGGTCATTTTTTTATTATTGGAGCTGACTTCTTTTCGCCATAAGTTCTGTCTTATTTCAAACAAGCCAGAGCAAACAATGGCGCGTCTGGAAAATGTGTCTGCGACTATTAGTCAATATTTTAAAATTAAAACAATGACCAGCCTGTTAACCGCCATACCCATCATCATTATCTTAAGTGTTATGGGCATTGATTTTCCAATATTGTGGGGAATTGTGGCTTTTTTACTGAATTTTATTCCCAATATTGGTTCAATCATTGCTGCAGTACCTGTCATACTGCTCGCTCTCGTGCAATTTGGTTTTATCGCTGCAGGTGAAGTCGCCCTGCTGTATTTATTAATGAATAACCTCATGGGTAATTTCGTAGAGCCCAAATTAATGGGCCGAAGTCTCGGCTTATCTACTTTGATTGTCTTTCTCTCTCTGGTCTTTTGGGGTTGGCTTTTAGGACCTATTGGCATGTTTTTATCTGTACCTCTTACCATGACATTTAAAATTATTATGGACAGTCATGACAGTACACAATGGATGGCAACCCTGCTCAGTAATGAAGAAAGTGATTTATTAGCCATAACACCTGAAGACAAAGGAAATCAAACTTAAATGTTCACCCCTTTATTACAAACTGCCAATACCATTATTTCTGGCAAAGAAGAGCAAATCAAACTGGCGATTGCCTGTCTGCTGGCCAAAGGACATCTACTGATTGAAGATCTACCTGGCATGGGAAAAACAACACTGGCACATCTTTTGGCCAAACTGTTTGGACTGGAATACTCTCGCATTCAGTTTACCAGCGACATGCTGCCTGCCGATATCATTGGTATTTCCATTTTTGACAGAAATGCCACAGAGTTTCGTTTTCATCCCGGGCCTATTTTCAGCCAGCTGGTTTTAGCTGATGAAATCAATCGTGCCACCGCTAAAACTCAAAGTGCCTTGCTCGAAGCAATGGAAGAACAACAAATTACAATGGATGGTGAAACATACCCCCTTGACAGCCCTTTCTTCGTCATTGCCACTCAAAATCCACAAACTCAGACAGGCACATTTCCTTTACCAGAATCACAACTGGACAGGTTTCTTATGAGAATTGTATTGGGCTATCCTGATCGACAAACAGAGCGAGGTATTTTAGGGGGGAGCGATCGAAGAGAATTACTCCAAAACATCTCCCCCGCCTTTAGCACAGAACAATTGTTGACCATGCAAAAACAAATTCGTAAGGTACACATCTCTTCCGCTTTATTGGATTATGTCCAGGATATTTTACAGTTTTCTCGTCATAGTCAATATTTTCTGACGGGTTTGTCACCTCGTGCTGGTCTTGCTCTCTTAAGAGCAGCCCAGGCCTGGGCTTTTATACACAGTCGGGAAATGGTTATTCCTGATGATATTAAGGCAATATTGCCTGCCATTGTACTGCATCGTCTGGTCATCAAAGATGATCAAAGCCATAATGAACAACAAATCATGAATTTATTTAATGAATTACCTATTCCTTAGTATTCTGTCATGACAAATCAACTTTATTGACATATGTCATGATCTTTTCATGACATAGATCAATAAAATTCACTGCATTTTTTCCTATCTCTTTTAATTAAGCTCGTTTAAACTCTGATTCCTCTTATATTTTCAAATACTTAAAACACTTATTTATAATATATTAATATTGGCATATATAATGCTATGTACTAGCTGCTAAATATAATAAAAAACCATCACTGGGATAAATGATTTTAAGAAAGCAATTTTCTAACAATCCCTAAAAATACCAAAGGAGAACACTATGAGGTATAAATCTTTTTATTCGATTATCATGAGTTGCTTACTTTTTTCCGGAGCCAACAGTTATGCTGCTGATTTAGAGAACGGTAAAGATCTCTTTAAATTTTGTACACTATGCCATGGCCAAGTGGGTCAGGGTATTAAAGGTGGTGACTTTCCCAAAATTGGCGGCTTACCAAAATACTATTTAAGAGATCAAATAGAACAATTCGCCACTGAAAAGCGTTTTAACCCTGCAATGGTCACCATTGGGCGTCTTGATACAATGTCAGATAAAGACAAAGATGATCTGGTTTCTTATATTGCTTCCATCGATATTCAAAAAGCTGCTCCGACTCTGACCATACCGACCTTTATTGGTAATGCGAAAAAAGGTAAAAAACTCTATAAAGGCGACTGTAAAACCTGCCACGGTAAAAAAGCCCAAGGCAAAGAGAAGAAGAAGGCACCACCAACAGCCTGGCAGTATTCAGAATATTTACTAAGACAGATCGATTTCTTTAAAGCGAAAGATCGTCATCATGATAACGATCCAGAGGACGAAACTTTTGATGATTACACCAAAGAAGAAATTAATGATATTCTGACCTTCATTTCAACACTTGACGACTAATTTAACTCAATACAAGGATATAACATGAAATTTTCAAAATTTATCAGCATAAGCCTATTGTCTTTATTCGCTGTTTTGAGTCAAATGAGTTTTGCTCAAGATATTGTACAGAAAGCCGATTTAACACCTCAAATTATTGATGTGAAAAACTCAGTCTTAAAAATGCCGCTCAATAAAGGCGTCAGTGCTCGTGACGCCCACATGTCCATCAACCTCAAAGCGGAAGAGCTCAATATGAAAAAGGTGGGCTACCTGCCTGTTTCAGATGAGCTTAAAGCTCGCGGTCTGAATCCACGTCATTTAGAAATTTTTCAATTTTGTAACCCTGAAGATGCCATGAAAATGGTTGAATTCAACACTCTCTACGCTGCCTATATGCCTTGTAGAATTGCTCTGGTAGAAGATACTGATGGCAACCTTTGGTTACAAATGATTAACCTGGATATGATTATTGATAAATACCCATTACCTGAAGACCTCAGAAAAATTGCGGTCACCATTAACTCTCAAATGCTGCAAATTATTACTGCGGGTGTTAAGGGAAGTTTTTAACAGCAATTATGAATTTTAATGCTTATGAATTTTTAATGCTCAATTAAAAGAAAAGATCAAAAGCATAGCGGTATAATTTCTCTACGTTACCTTTATCATTAAGGACTCAAATCACTGTTCTGTTAAGAGCCTCTAACTGAATTTAATTTGGTTAGAGGCTTTTTTACGAAATAGTCATAAATCGATTATAAGTTTTTGATCAACATAGAAAAGACTGTTATAATACATGCCCTTCTATTCATGCTTTATGGATTTGAAGGGCATGATTTTCTTCTATTTTATGGCTTAAAGTCAAAAATAGAACTTTTAACTGTTTGATTCTTAATAAGAATAAACTAAAAAGTGCATAACACTTAATTTAGTCTATTCTAAATTTTAAAAATGTAAAACACCTTAATCGCCCCTGATTTTTTAATTTTAACCCGTTTATTTATTGTAGACTGGGTATGAAAAACAGGATTTAAAGATTTATAAACTGTAAAAACATCTGTTTTTACCTAAACATATGATCAGAATTTTTGATCAAGGATATACCCTAATGAGCGAGAGCTTTGCAGAATTATTTGAAGAAAGTCTAAAAAAGACGGAAATGAAACCTGGCGCCCTGGTCACTGGCGTGATTGTTAGCATCGACAACGATTTCGTTGTTGTCAATGCTGGCCTTAAATCTGAAGGTGTCATTCCTCTAATCCAATTCGCCAATGATGGTGAAATTAACATTGGTGACGAAGTAGAAGTTTCTTTAGATACAATTGAAGATGGTTATGGCGAAACACGTCTGTCTCGCGAGAAAGCGAAACGTGCTGCAGCCTGGATTCGTCTTGATAAAGCATTTGATGCCGATGAGACTGTTACTGGTACTATTATCGACAAGAACAAAGGTGGTTTCACTGTGCAACTTGGTGAAATCAGCGCTTTCTTACCTGGTTCACTGGTTGATGTTCGCCCGATTCGCGATGCATCTTACCTTGAAGGTAAAGAGCTTGAGTTTAAAGTCATCAAGCTGGATCAAAAACGTAACAACATCGTTGTTTCTCGTCGTGCTGTGCTTGAAATTGCTAATTCAGCTGAACGTGAAAAATTACTTGAGAACCTGGAAGAAGGTCAGACAGTTAAGGGTATCGTTAAGAACCTGACTGACTACGGTGCTTTCATTGACTTAGGTGGTGTTGACGGTCTATTGCACATTACGGATATGTCCTGGAAACGCGTCAAGCATCCTAGCGAAATTATCGCTGTTGGTGATGAGATTGATGTTAAAGTTCTTAAATACGATCGTGAGCGTACTCGTGTCTCTCTTGGCCTTAAGCAAACTGGCGAAGATCCATGGTCGAAGATCAAAGAGCGTTATGCTGAAGGCACTCGCCTTAATGGTAAGGTTACTAACCTGGCTGACTACGGTTGTTTCGTTGAAATCGAAGAAGGTATTGAAGGTCTGGTTCACGTATCTGAAATGGATTGGACTAACAAAAACATCCACCCATCTAAAGTGTGTAACGTGGGTGACGAAGTTGAAGTTATGGTTCAGGATATTGACCCAGAACGTCGTCGTATCTCTTTAAGTATGAAGCAATGTTCACAAAGCCCATGGGAAGTTTTCTCAGCGACTCACGCTAAGGGCGACAAAGTCACTGGTAAGATCAAATCAATCACTGACTTCGGTTTGTTCATTGGTTTAGAAGGCGGAATCGATGGTTTGATTCACCTTTCTGACTTAGCTTGGAACGCAACGGGCGAAGAAGAAATCACTGGTTTCAATAAAGGTGATGAACTTGAAGCAGTGGTTCTTGAAATTGATTCAGAACGCGGCCGTATCTCTCTAGGTATCAAGCAACTGGACCAAGACCCATTCTCAACTTACGTTGCTGCGAATCCTAAGGGTTCAATCGTAACAGGTACTGTTAAAGAAGTTGATGCTCGTGGTGCAGTCATTGAACTGGCTGAGAATGTTGAAGCTAACCTGCGTGTTTCTGAAATCTCTCAGGAACGCATTGAAGATGCCTCAACCGTACTGAAAGTGGGTGATGAAGTTGAAGCGAAGTTCATCGGTGTTGACCGTAAGACTCGTTCAATCAACCTGTCTATCAAAGCAAAAGATGTGGCTGAAGAAGCAGAAGTAATGTCAGGATATACCGATGGTGGTTCTGCAACAACTTCTCTAGGTGATCTCTTAAAAGATCAACTTAGCAAGAAATAAGCAGTTCTTTAAGCTCGTGCTAAGGGCTTTAGAACAAGCTCAGGACTGTAAGTGAAAAAAAACTTAAAGTCCTCAGTTAAACGCTACAAAAAAAGGGAGTGATTATTCACTCCCTTTTTTTGTGCGCCTCACAAAATTGCATGCATTTCAAAGTTAAGTCCCACAGAAAGTCTGGTGAACAACCTCACTTTCTTTTGGAGCTTCTTTTAAGTCTTGATGCTCATCTTGATTAGTAAAAGGATTGGCTAAAACAAGGTTGAGTCGATGAAAATGCTCATAATTACCCTCCATGCCTTCGGCAATCGCTTTTTCTATTTGATGATTTCTTGGGATGAACACGGGATTACTCTGCTGCATGAGGTTTTTGCTTGCCTCTCTATCTTGTGACTGCTGAGCAAGACGTTGTTCCCAGGACGATACAAAGTGCTCAAGCTCGGTCGTTCTTTTAAAAAGAGTTTGAGATTCACTATGACTTAAAAGAGTAATGAGATCTTGAAAGCTATTGGTAAAATCCAGCCCCTCTTTTTCAAGATAATGAAGCCAGTTATGAATCAGCCCCTTATCCTCCTCTGTTACAGAGAAAAGGCCCAGTTTTTTGCCCATTTCTTGAACCCATAAGCTCGTAAAATACTCAGATAGACGTTCAAACTCTTCTTCAAAGACAGTCGACATCTCATCAGGCGTCTTATCCATAAGAGGCACCAGACAATTAGCCAGTGAAGAAAGATTCCAAAGCGCCATGCTCGCTTGATTTTGGTACGCATATCGACCATTTCGATCAATGGAGCTGAATACTTTTTCATAATTAAATTGATCCATAAAAGCGCAAGGGCCAAAATCAATAGTCTCTCCATTGATACTGGTATTGTCAGTATTCATAACACCATGAATAAAGCCAACACTCATCCACTTAGCAACCAGAGAGAGTTTGCGTTTTGCCACGGCCTTAAAAAAATCCAAATAACAATTATCACTCGTCTTTAGTTCAGGGTAGTGTCTATTGATCGAATAATCAGCCAATTGCTTAACCGCACTCAAATTATCACGACAAGAAAAATATTCAAAAGTACCCACTCTGATATGACTGGATGCCACTCGGGTTAAAATGCCACCAGGCACACTATTTTCTCGAAACACCTGGTCACCGCTGGTCACGGCAGCAAGCGCACGGGTAGTCGGGATTTTTAAGGCATGCATTGCCTCACTGACAATGTACTCTCTAATGACTGGGCCTAGAGCAGAGCAACCATCCCCTCTTCTTGAAAAGGGAGTCCGACCAGAGCCTTTTAATTGAATATCAAACCTGAGCCCTTTTGGCGTCACTGTCTCACCCAGGAGAATTGCACGGCCATCTCCCAGGCTAGGGACAAAATGACCAAACTGATGACCAGCATAGGCTTGTGCTATTGGCACCGAGTTTGGCAGTATTTCTTTACCAGAAAAGACATTCACTAATTCTTGCTCATCCATTGATTCAAAATTAGCTCCAAGCTCTCTGGCAAGTTCTTTATTGAAAGTAATCAGCTCTGGTGCCACAGCACTAGACGGCCATACCTTTTGGTAAAAATCTTCATGCAGTTTTATATAGGTATTATCAAAATGAAACAAATTTTTCTCCAGCAGATTTTAGTCCTGATTAACCGTCAAGTTTCATGAGTATACATTCAATTATATGAGGCTTTATAAGCAACAAAACAACACTCATTGGAGTAAGGCATAAGCTAACGAAAAAGCATCAATTCCAATCTGATGCAGAGGCCTACTCAACAAGCGCTTCTGCTACAAAATTAATGGGAATACCCAACAATCTATTTTTATGAGAAAATGCGTTCTAATCTAATTATTATTTAATTTAAAGAGTTCCCTATGGTCGATAGTATTGATTCACCCTATATCCATGCTGCTAATGCGGAAAATTTTAAGTCACTCGTCATTGAAAATTCAATTCGGGGTCCTGTTTTAGTTAATTTTTGGTCTAAAAAGGCAGGTCCTTGCTTACGCCAATATCCCTTGTTAGACAAGTTGGTGCATGAGTATAAAGGGCGTTTATTATTAATCAACATTGATGCGGATAGTGAGCTGAAAATTACTCGAGAGGTGGGTATTACCAGTGTACCTACCTTAAAACTGTATCGAGATTCAAAGATAGTAGAATCCAGGCATGGATATCAGTCAGAGCAAGATTTGCTTGAACTGGTTGAGCAATACATTGCCAGAGATTCTGATGAGATTATTCCTCAAGCCATTCAGGAATTCATTAAAGGCAATCAAAATAGCGCCTATGAAATAATTACTCAGGGAATTTTAAACGATCCAGATAATCCTCGTTTACCTTTGGCTATTGGTAAATTACTAAAACATGAAAGAAGATTTCAAGAAGCATTAGAATTATTTGCCTCCTTACCAGAAAATATTATTAAAAATAGTGATATAAAACTCTTTACACAAGAGCTGGGTTTTTTTGCCATCGCTAATGAGATCACTGATTTAGAGGCTCTACTGGCTCAGTCTGATGATCCAGATGATGATTTAACAGCCATGCAGCAAAGGGCTGCTTTTTTTATCGCAAATAAGGATTATGAAAAAGGTTTCAAACAATTACAGTATATTATGGATAAAGACAAAAATTTTGATAATGACTTTGCCAGACGCTCAATGCTAACGCTCATTGCCTGGTTAGATACTGAACACCCACTGGTGAAACAATATAAACCCGCTCTTCGTCAATATACACACTGAGGAAAAATGGCTATTGTTTTCAGTCACTCTTCTATTCAATAAACCCATGAGAACCCCACCACTTTATTCCTTTATATTTATTCTGCATTTGATGACAACTTATATTTTTCAGGCACAAACCGATAATGCCCTGAAATTTTATAACTGAAAAGCATCTCTTCTAATTTAGGGCCACTGCCTATATTATGAACAATGAGAGGATTACCTGTATTTTTATCAATTCTATCAGTCACAATACCAATATGGGGTAAGTTTCCAGGTAGCATCCAAGTCACTAAATTACCTGGTTTATAGTCAACTGCTTTATTGCTAACCTTTAAGCTTCTTCCTTGTCTTTTAAAGAAGCTCTGTAAATTTGGCACTCGCCTATGATCGATATTCTTATCTGGCTTATTTAAACCCCAAATCCTTTGTGAAGGATAAGACTTAAAATTATTAAGCATATCTTCATGAACCAACTTTTGTAGATCGGTACCCATTTTTCTATAAGTGCGAATAATAACATCGGTACAGACACCCAGATTTTCTGGAACATCACCATTTGGATAGGCCAATGAAAAGTAGGACCCGTCATATTGAATATTTAAATGAGTTCTTTCTATTGCTGATTTAATAATATCCTCTTCAAAATCTGATGCTAACACTGTTGATGAAATGAATAACAATATAATATATAAAATTTTAAGCATATTGCTTTCTCCTAGTGATTAAGATTCTATTTTAGGCACCTACACAATGTATTTTTCTGTAAAAAAAAGAAAAGAAGTGGTTTTAAATTAAAGGTATGATTACTACAACGTTAAATAATGAAGAGAAATTTATTTTTTTGCTTCTGATGAACAAAGGCACTCAATCAATCGCTCTACTTGCTGAGTGCAGCAACCACTTCCCACTGTGGCAAAGGTCTCTTTTTTGATATCCTCTATGGTTGTCGCTCCATCTACAATAGCATTGATAATATCCATCTTAAGCACTTCATTACAGACACATAGATTTCGGTCCAAATTCTTCTTAAGAATAGGTGGAAGTTTATCAAGAGGATTTTTGATTGGATTAAATTTCAAAGTACAAGCTCTCTTTTCAAGCAGAACGAAACAGTCAGATAGGTAATATTATCATAATTAACAGTCAGAATCTGCCCGCAAAGTAAGTGAAGCAGCTCCAATAGTCGGTACAATCATTCATATTTAGCAAGTATTACTGAATTGGTGTTGATTATTTTCTGAGTGATTTTTACTGAGAAAATATCTTCCTGATCCCATACACTTAGTACTGTTCCTATATCAAATATTCCTGCAGGCAACAACAACATTTTATGAAGAAAGTTTTGATTGACCAGCGCTTGGTTATATGAACTGCCTTTACCTACACCGCTAATTGCTTTAACTGCAACTGATTTATAATTACCCGTTAATTTCATCACACCAATTTTCATTCCATTTTTAAAATGAAGCCTTAACCAACGAATAATTCCTAAGTGGTATTGTGCATCTTGAGTATCCTGATCATCTAAATAATATCCGATTAACATACCGACATTTAAAGAATGTTTGGATTGTGTACTACACGATAATAACATTCCCTCATCATGTTCATTTTGTTGTTTCCAATTTTCTTCATAGTACTGTTTGTGGTGTTCATTTGATGTTTTATTAATATTTGCGTTAGCTAATGATGTGGAGTTAATTTTTTCCCAATTATCATTCACAAGCATGTTTTCATTTAGGAAAGGATTAATACTATTAAGATTACCCATTCTATTTTTATTATCAAATTGATCATGTTCTTCAAGAGATAATAGTGATAGTTCCGAAACAGGTGCATTATTATTTTTGGCTTTTTTTACTTCAGCTTCAGGTGAAAATAATTTTTTTCCATCAATAAAATAATGGCAGGCACTCAAGCCAGAAAAAAGTTTAATATTATTAGTTGCAGTATATCTCTTCTTTCTAAGCTCATTTAAATAGGAAAACTGTTTCTTCAGACGGGCTAACATATCACTTTCCTGGCGAAAAAAGAGTGTATTAAGCCCATTGTCTTTATCTTTTGTCAGTTTTCTTAAAAGTTTTTCAATATAAATTTTAAGTTTATTGATATTAATAACTCGGGCTTCTTCAGGGACTTTTTTGAATACTGAGTATATCGTCCCTGGTGCGCAATCTTTTGATAAATCCACAACATGACAAATAGTTAAATCTTTATTTGTTAATGGTTCCAGTGATGTGTATTCTGTCCAGGTATCCATTCGTTCATACAAACTGATCACTTCAGAATGCATTAACCGATATGGATCAGAAATTTTTAGCACAGCAATCTTAAGATATGCATTTAAAATTGTTTTATTATCATCAATTGTTAAATCTGAGATGCCTATCCGCTCACTTAAAAGGTATATTTGATTTAAATCTAACCAGATTTTACCAGGCTCAGATAAGTATTGTTGATAACGTTCAATGAGTAGATCAGATAAGGCTGTAATGCTTTTGTAACAAGCTTTATGTAGGAGAGTGCCCAAATACATTGACATCAATTCATTATCATTTGTGATATCCTTAATAATGACTTTATAGCCTAAGGCCATTTCAAATAAAAACAGTTGAATAAATTGAGTCAACTCTAATTGTTTTTTAGAAAATGGTAAGCTAAGAAACGAGTGTTGAATATTCACTTCAGATAAGATTTCTTGTGAAACTGGCTCAAATAAATCCATCACTTCCATGCGTTCAGTCACAGAAATTTGTGTGCGATTGATGCTTTTTAAGGTGTTTAATATGTCTTTTTGTTTATTTAAGTCATTAGCAAAATGGATGTGTTTGAGCCAATTAGAGATTTTATTAAATAATGACTGTTGTTTATTATTATATGCCAGATGTTCATTGGGTATATTTAATTGAATTTTATACATTAAAACCTTCATTAATAAGGTAATTACCGCGTTGATTCAGTGATCAAACTATTACTTTATTGCTCTAAGCCTTCTCATTTCTAGAAAAAGACAAGGGGGGAGGGGAAGGCAAAGAGCTCATAAATAGTGCAAGTAATCATAAACTAACCTGATCTCTTGAAATACTTATATAATATATACTGGCATTAAAAAAACAAATAAGCAATAGTCACAGTATTATTTTCATTAATAATATATATTGCATATTTTAATCGTTAGTACTTAAACAAACTACTCTGGGCATTATTATAGGAGTAACGTCAGTTTTCGCACTAATTCTTAAAGGGAATTTATACGTTAGAAGTACTGAAACAATTCGGATAATTACTCAAAAATGTGATCCATTTCTATCACTCATTTTTTGCACTATTATGTAAGTAAAGAAGTCTTAATAAAACATAAATTATTACAATGAAGATATTTGTTAAATTACAAAATTGGTTACTTAAGCGGGTTTCTCGCAAAGACTCTGCTGTTTTAAAATCTAATGCCATTTATATATTACCGACTAAAGAAGGCCTGTTATTTGCTATCGTTGTTTTATTATTACTTTCTGCCGCCATAAACTTTAATAATTCTCTGGTTTTTTTCTGTACTTTTCTCATGACTGGCATTGGTATTATTTCCATGCACATGACCCAGCAAAATTTATTGGATCTTGAATTTTCTATTGCACATGTTAAACCTGTTTTTTGTTTTCAAAATCTGAGTTTGCCATTAGTTATTAAGCAGTCATCTCATCAGCAAGTCACTAATCGCTCATCCTTCAAAAAGAAACAACTGTATAAATATTCCATTGCCGTCCAATTTTCTCATCAGAAAAGTCTATCTTCTCAACCTGACTTAGAAGATTTAACTGACGTTCCAATGGATGATAGCATTCTATTGCAATTATCAAGTCCCACCAATCATCGAGGATCATTTGAACTTCCTCCTTTAACAATTTCGTCTCGTTACCCACTCGGCCTTTTTCGAGCATGGACTAATATTCAGCTTAACAACGATGCAATTGTTTATCCTAAACCTGCCCGTAAATTTATTCATAAACCAGAAAGTGGCACCCATAGTGAAGGCCAGGGAAGCAAAGGACGAGGCTTTGATGATTTTAGTGGTTTTAAGAGTTATCAGACAGGTGAATCATTGAAACACATTCACTGGAAGGCCTATGCTCGGGAACAGGGTTTACTCAGCAAAACATTTACTGGTGGTAACAATCATGAGTTTTGGTTAGACTGGAATGAGTTAACAGGTGATATTGAAAATCGATTACGCCAGTTATGTCGCTTAATTATTGATGCTGAAGTGCAAGGTGATCGATACGGTTTGGTCTTACCTGGTTGTACAATTAACATCAGTCAGGGCCAGTTACATTATCACCAATGCCTGAAATCTCTGGCAATGTATCAGGTTTAAAATGATGAGTTTTATCAGCGAACAATTTAAAAAATATATTTTTATAAAGAATATGATGGGGCTGCATACTCTACTGCCCATTATTCTATTTGTGATATTAGTACCTCATCTCTCATCAGTTTCTTTGACCATCACTATTTATATTGTCTGCATATTATTGTGGTTTATCTTACATACTCTGGGCTTCATTCCCCGCCCTGGAAAATTCATTCAGTTTTTTTTAGTGATGATTGCACTGGCTATTTTAGTCATGAATTATGGCATTCTTTTTTCTCAAAAAGCATCACTCAGTTTACTGTCGATTATGCTTTGTTTGAAATTATTGGAAATTCAAAACGAGCTGGATAGACGAAATATTTTTCTCATATTATTTTTATCTTATTTCATTTTGGTGATTTATTTTCTTCATTCACAAAGTCTGTTTATGACACTCTTTGTTTTAAGCAATATTATCATACTCACTTTAATGTTGGGTGCCTTTAATCGCAAACCTCAAGCTTCTTTACTCTTATTTGATAATTTTTATCTCATTGGCCGTATGTTTATTAAAGCTTTGCCAATTGCCATTCTTCTCTTTTTATTTTTTCCACGCATACCTGGCCCGCTATGGACTTTACCTGACAATGGACAATCGGGCACGACTGGCTTATCTGATAAAATGTTTCCTGGTAGTGTCACTAATCTTGCAGACTCTAATGAAATCGCTTTTCGTGTTAGTTTTTCTGGATCCCCGCCCTCTTCAGATAAACTGTATTGGCGTGGTCCTGTACTCAGTGAAACCGACGGCTTTTTATGGTCACAAAAAAAACAAACACCATTGAAACCAATGTTTAATGAGGTGATCACTCATACAAGCAAGCCTATTTCTTACACTGTCACACTGGAACCTCATCAACAAAAATGGCTTTTTGCACTTGAAATGCCTGACCAAGTGCGGGGTGATACGATCAATGGTTATTATTTAAGTACTGATTTGCAATTACTGAATCAATCAAACATTCATCAATTGACTCAATACCATGTAAATTCTGTCACTCAATTTCAACTGAATCAAGTCCGTAAAAATGAACTGGTTGAATCGCTTATTTTTCCACAACAAAGCAATCCTAGGACTTATCAATTAGGCAAGTTATGGAAAGAAACTTATCACAGCTCTCAACAGATTGTCACCCAAGCATTAAATTACTTTAGAGATAAACCCTTTTTCTATACAAAACAACCCAACGCCATGATTAACAACCCCAGCGATCAATTTTTATTTGATGAAAAGCGTGGTTTCTGTGAACATTATGCCAGTAGCTTTGTGTTACTCATGCGTGCAGCAGGTATTCCCGCACGTGTTGTCACTGGTTATCAAGGACTTGAAAAAAATGAGGTGGGTGATTATTATGTGGTTCGTCAATCCAATGCTCATGCCTGGGCTGAAGTCTGGTTTGGCAAGCAAGGATGGAAAAGAATTGACCCCACCTCAATGATTCCACCCTCCAGGATAGAGCCCGATATTTTCCAAACCAATCTTGATCGCTTAAGCTTTTCATCTCTTAACTTACCTGATTTACCTCAGTTATCGGCACAACAAAAAACAGCATTGTATAATTTTAGTCTGCAAATCAAACAGTCCATTGATACTATAAAAAACACCTGGAACAATTGGGTACTTGGCTATGATCAAAGCAAGCAAAATTTATTAGTAAAATTAATGGGATTCACTTCTGGTTGGCAAACTCTGATTTTTTTACTCATTGGAGGCTTTACAGTGCTTATTGTCCTATTTCAAATTTTTTATTTATATCGTTTACATCAGCAAGCTGATAAAGTGTATTTGAATTATTCTAAATTCATCAAAAAATTGAATTCAGCTGGCATGCCTGCACAGCTTAGCGATGGCCCAGAAGCCATTAAACAAAAAGCCATGCAGTATTTTCCTGAACAAGAGAGGTTAATCGTCAATATTATTAATAATTATATCCAAATTCGTTATGCCGATAAGTCTAATACATCAGCCATACATAAATTTATTTCTCAGGTAAAACAATTCAAACCTTTACACAAACAATGAAGTAAAAATCTGTTTTTATTGTAATTTTTGTCTTCTCAGGTAATCAGCATCCGATCATTTTTATTTCAGCGTTAAAATTCAATACTCTGCCTGGCTTTTTCAATCATTGCCTTTTTTTTTATTCGACTGAATTGTTTGATTTCATATTCTCTTTTGCTTGCCGTACTGCGATCATAGCCCTCTTCTAGATAAACGACTTTTTGGGGTATACGACCATAAAAATATTTCGCTCCTTTTTTACTTTCATGTTGAGCAAATCGTCTTTTTATGTCAGTGGTGATCCCTGTATAAAGCGTATCATCACTACAGGCGATAATATAAACCAACCAATTACTCTTGGGCATGAGTTTAGTCAAGAATTCGCTCGATGGTTTCTATCAATTCTTCTGTTTTAACAGGCTTAGCTAAAAATTCATTGCCGCCAATGGTATTACCCATTTCTTCTGTTTCTGTTTTACTGACAATTGCTGTCAAAAAAACATAAGGAATTGACGATAAGTTATCATCTTCACGAATTTCAGCAATTACCTCATCACCTGCCATATCGGGCATCATAACATCCATAAAGATTAAATCAGGTTTAAATTCCCGTGCTGCCTGAAGTGCTTTGCTGCCTTCATTCTCAGTATGAACTTCATAATTCCCTGTACGTTCCAAATTCAATTTAATCATTTTGGTTAATACGACTTCATCATCGACGACCAGTATTTTTTTTGTCATTGCTTCTTTTCCCCTTTCACTGCAAAGTAAAGTTTAACTTCAACACCTGTTATTTCAATATCGCTTCTATTATTCATCGTAATCATACCATGATGAAGACCAATTATTGTCTTTGACACGGATAAACCCAGGCCTGTTCCTTCTCCAAGTGGCTTAGTAGTAAAGAAAGGTTCAAAGACTTCTTTTTCACTTTTCTTATCTAAACCTGTACCTGTATCTAAAATACTAATGAGAATGACATTTTGATTTAATCTAAACAGCCCTTCACTTTTTTCTATGAGTGTCTGATCTTCAAGCTGTGCCAAATTCGAGTTTACAATAATATGTGCATTATTTTTTGTTTGACTCGCCGCACCAATTGCCTGAGCTGCATTCATAAATAAGTTAATAAACACTTGTTGTAGGCGATTTCTATCCATATCCAAGTCGGGCAATGTTTCAGACAAGTCTGTCGTTAATTGTATATTACGCTGTTTGAATTCATGCTCAATTAGTTTTAATGATTGTTCAATCACGTCATTAATATTACCCTTGGTCACCTGTAATTCTTTTTCTCTGGAAAAATCCAGTAAGCCTTTAATAACTCTATCAGCTCTAACAATTGCATCGTCCATGTCATCTAAAATGGTCTTAGTGGTTTCATCATTGTCTTCACCTTTTAAATAATCCACACTCATTTGTAATATCGCCAATGGATTTTTAACTTCGTGTGCAACACCTGCTGATAATCGGCCAATAGATTCCATTTTTTCAGCTCGAATTAATTGTAAATTGGCTTTTTCCAATTGTTTAGAACGACTGGCTACTTGAGATTTTAATAAACGATTCCAGGTAATGATCAATAAAAAAATCACAAGTAAAATGAGACCCAGTATACTCACGTTATATTGAAATCGGGTATCTTGCCAAAATGATACTTTTTGAACCTTAATCCATTTCTTATAGATTGCTTCTTTTTCTTGAGAAGAAATATCATTCAATGCTTTTTGTATGATTGATTGCAGTAGTGGCCAATCTTTTCTTATCCCTATTGATAGTTCCAATTTTTTTTCTTGTAAAATAGGTACTGGTACAAATTGTAAACCACTGATACTCTCTTTATAAACAATATGTGTGACAGAGGCTAAATCACTGACCATTGCATCAATCGCACCAATTGCAACCATCTCAATACCTACTTGAGTATTAGAGACTCGGACAATTTCGACTTCATCATTGTACTCACTCAGTAAATCATCCCAATAGTAATCATTAACGACTCCCACTCTTTCACCTACTAATTCATTGAGCGCTTTATATTCTTTTACTGATACAATAATTCCTTGTACTTTAATGTGAGATTTTGTAAACAGTGTAAACTTTTCTCTTTTTTCATCCTTTGCAATGGCTGACAAAACATCAATTTTACCGTCTTTAAACTCTTGTAAAATTTTTGACCAATTTTTTTGTTTGATCTGTTTAAATTTTATATTCAGTTTTTTTTCAATTCGTTGAATGTATTCAATGGATATTCCCTGATAAATGCCTGCATCATTTTCCCATTCATAGGGAGGAAAATTTTTATCATGAGCAATGTGAATAATGGGGTGATTGCTTAGCCAGTTCTTTTCCTCTTCTGTTAACCGCAATTCTTGTGCAAAACAAAGATTAAGAAGAAAAAGACTGGCAAATAGGATTTTTAGATACAACTTGAGATAAAGCATTTTATTATTATCACATCAGATCGTTAATAATATTTTATTTATAGCTTTAATATAATGAAAAAGATAGTTTTATTTTTTCAATGTAATGTGCTGAACCTTTGAATTATATAGAAATTCCTGTATTAGAGATATTGTCTTAGCTCTGCTTAATTATTCATTTTTTTTCACGAATACATCAAGGCTAAAATTTTAAATACCATGTTAGAATGATATGAATAACTTAAAAAATCATGCAAATTATAATTTTAACTGGATATTTATTATGAATCTCACCATGAAATCCACACTACTGGATGCAGGAGTTTCCATACTACTCACATTAATCGGTGGGGGAAATTTTTATTCTTTTCTATTTTTCTTTGTTTTATTGTTAATTCCAGCGATTGCAATTTTTATCACAATTGACAATATGCGCAATGCATCTAAAGTGGCATCCAATAGTAAAACTAAAAAAGAGACTTAACTAAAAAGGGAAGCAAATGCTTCCCTTAGTCTATTATTTTTTTTCATTCTTTATTGTAAGTGATACTCACCAGCGGTTTCATTGTAAATAAAAACAGTAGAATTGTTTTTCCCCGCTGCTGTAGGATTGCTAGTCATATATTGATTAACATCATCCATGTTAGCAACTTCTTGTTTAAAATCAGCTGGATTAACATATTCTTCATATTCTGAGCTCCAAACCGAATTGCGATTAGCATCATCACTATAGCTGACAATTCCTTGCTGTGTGCTATTTTGGTGAGTGGCTTCGCTATAGATATTTGATGACTCTTCATAAATCAGACTTGATAAAGAATTATCAGCTTGTACTGTACCAGTGATTGTGACTGAAGCGAATAAAGCTGAAGTGAGTAATATTTTTAAAGTTTTCATGTTTTTACCCTGTATTTGTTTTCTTAATATTGTTATTAAGTATGGGTAAAGTTTAAAGGAATTATATTTTTAATCTGTTCGTAATTATACGTTAAAGATTTCGGATAGTACGTAC
>JADGEK010000056.1 GCA_016744395.1 Gammaproteobacteria bacterium
TTGTGGCGTATCTATTGAGCCTGGTGTTTACCCTGAAGACTCATAAGCATTTATTCATGGCTGAAGTTGCAAAACCTGCTGACGGGCCTATAGCTAAGGGATTGGCGAAGGAAGTGGAAGAAAATCTATGGGGAAAAAATCAGGCTATTGGAATTTTAGTGCTCGTCTCTGTCGGCATTGCATTTATGAGTGAAACCCTGACAGGTGCTATTGAGCCAGCAGCTGAAAGCCTTCACTTTACGCCAATCTTTGCGGGTGTGATTTTTCTGGCTTTTTTCAGCAATGCTTCAGACCTGATGAATGCGGTGCGATTTGCCAGAAAAAATCAAATGGATCTGTCAATGGGAATCGCCGTTGGTGCAAGCACACAGTTAGTGATGTTTGTCGTTCCCGTACTGGTTTTCGCCAGTTATTTTATAGGTCCTAAACCTCTGGATCTGCTCTTTGTCCCATTTGAAATTGCTGCTATTTTGATTGCTGTTCTGATCAATAGAAGTTTAACCGCTGATGGAGAATCACACTGGATGGAGGGTGTGATGCTACTGAGTGTCTATCTGATATTGGCCATCGGCTTCTTCTTTCTCCCGGCCTGAAGCTGTAGGGAAGAGCACCTGTTTCGGCGTACACGGGATTAATCATCAGGCTGACAAAGCCATTGGGACTATTTTTTCATGTTGTTATGACATAAATTTTATCGATGCATTGCGCATTCTGGTAGAATACTGTTTCCGCAATTTATATGGCATAAAAAACGATGGTCAGTTTCAAAAAAGATAATATTGGTTCAGATTCAAAGCAGTTCATAAAACAGGATATGTATTCCCGTTTAAAGCGAGGACTCAGCAAAACTCGTGACATTCTGAATACCGATGTAATGGAACTGATAGAGGGTCAACATGAAATCGATGGTGATCTATTGGAAAAGCTTGAAGACCAGTTAATGCTGGCCGACGTGGGCGTAGAGACGACTCAGTACATCAGCGCTCACCTGTCTGA
Source organism: Gammaproteobacteria bacterium (assembly GCA_016744395.1). Lineage (GTDB taxonomy): Bacteria > Pseudomonadota > Gammaproteobacteria > GRL18 > GRL18 > GRL18. The sequence goes on from JADGEK010000056.1 coordinate 997, forward strand.
AGCTCTGCATGATAAAAAACTCAATAGCAGTGAAGATATGTACAACACTTTGCAATCCTCCATGCATAGTATTCTGGAAAAAAGTAACCACCCCTTATCTGTCGATCGTGAAAAAAAGCCTTTTGTCATTTTAATGGTCGGCATCAATGGTGCGGGTAAAACCACGACTATCGGCAAACTGGCCCAGCAATTCAAGGATAGTGGACTCAGCGTCATGATGGCGGCTGGTGATACCTTCCGTGCCGCAGCCGTAGAACAACTGCAGGAATGGGGGAGACGCCTTGATATCCCAGTCATTAGCCAGGGTAAGGGAGCTGATGCGGCTTCTGTCATCTATGATGCCCTGCAATCCGCTCAATCGCGTCAGGTTGATGTATTAATTGCCGATACAGCGGGTCGTTTGCACACTCAGGGCAATCTGATGAATGAACTGGAAAAAATCAAAAGAGTCCTGTCTAAACTTGACCCTTCTGCACCACATGAAACCATGCTGGTACTGGATGCAGGAACGGGTCAAAATGCCCTGATACAGGCCAGACATTTCAATGATGCGATCGGCGTCAGCGGCATCACACTGACCAAGCTTGATGGCACTGCAAAAGGCGGTATTGTCTTTAGTATTGCACAGGAAATGAACCTTCCAATCCGTTACATTGGTGTAGGAGAGACTGCTCAGGACTTACGGGCATTCGACTCAAAGGAGTTCATAAAAGCACTATTATCCCATTGAGGATAAAAATATTCCTGATAACAGCTACCCAACACCCCTATAATGAGTTCACTTTTACAATCAATGCTAACGTTATTTTAAGGCTGAAAGGTGTTGGATAATGTAACTATGAAGCTGCCTGTATAATATTATTATTTGAAACAAAGGAGCCTGGCGATGGAATATTTTGTCCACATTGCAAATGTCTTATACCTTTTTTCCTATAGCATGCGAGATATACTCTGGTTGCGTATTTTAACGATTGCCGCAGCCTGTTTTATGCTCCCGTATTTTTATTTTCAGCCAGACCCGCTTTATCCGCCAATATTTTGGAATTTGGTTTTCATGATACTCAATATTTTCTGGATTGTTCGGTTATTGCTTGAGCGCAGACCTGTAAAATTGAGTGAAGATGAACAACGACTCTGCCAAATTGCTTTTGGCACTTTAACTTCTCGTGAAATTAAAAAAATTCTTAAGCTTTCCAGTTGGGAAGATGCAGAATCAGGCGAATGTTTTGTTTCCAGAGATGAACCACTTGAAAAACTAATATTGATCTATTCGGGTAAGGCAGATGTTGAATTAGATGGTAAACAAGTAGATGAATTGCATGCAGGACAGTTTATTGGAGAACTCAGTTACTTTACTGATGAAGCCGCAGCCGCCAATGTCATAGCAACTGAAGAGACTCGCTATGTGTCCTGGCCGAAAGATCGTTTAAAACGTTATCTTGATAAAAATTCTGATCTTCGTGCAGCATTTCAAATTATTTTAGGGTCGGTGTTGGCAAAACGGCTTAAGGATACCTGGATATGAACTGCTGTTTAATTTTCGTCTTATCAACTTTCACTTTAGTCTCCTAAGCCTGCATTTTTGTTGCTATATACTGTGCCTTGCTGCAAAACACAACAGGGATGCTGACTCTTTGGAGGTGCATAAACGATCGATGACGTTAATAATAATTGTTGGAGTTCAAAAACTTTATGTGTTGGAATATGATTTAAATCGTGTTCATTTCTATACAAGCAAAAGTCACACTTATCATTTTCGCTGATATTTTCTATCACCTTAATAGAAGGGAAACAACATGATGTCCCCTTTGTCTCCCAGCAGGGTTTCCCGCTTTGATTTTTAAACATAATACATTCTTTTTCTTTACAAGCAAAATAGTCATAACATGTTTCCATAATATCCTCTTCCAATAGCATATAACAGACTTTTACTTCAAGGTAATGAGTACATCATCTGAAGAGTTTGCTTCCAGCATTTGACCAATTGGTTCTAATGTCAAACCATTTTCCCGTGTGACCTTAATAAATTCATCCTGACCAGCATCATTCACCATAACCAGCAAACCGCCGCTGGTCTGAGGGTCGCAAAGAATCTCACGTTGACGTTGTGTCATCTCACCTAAAGAAGCCTGGTAACTCTCAAAGTTACGCTGGGTACCACCTGGCGAGCATTTCAGATCGAGATATTCATGGACATTCGGCAATAATGGAATTTTGTCAAAGTGAACCGCCGCATGAAGGCCACTACCCTGACAAACTTCCTGTAAATGCCCAGCAAGTCCAAAGCCTGTGACATCGGTAATTGCGCTTACCCCTGGTATGGCAGATAACTCACCACCAATTTTATTTAACTGGCACATGGTTTCTGAAGCAACGCTTAGATGCTCTGGTTTCAGTTTATTCTGTTTTTGTGCTGTTGTGAGAACACCAATCCCCAAAGGTTTTGTCAGATAAATATGATCGCCTGCTTTTGCGGTATCATTCTGCTTGAGCTGATCAATATCAACAATGCCAGTCACTGCCAGACCAAAAATTGGTTCTGGCGAATCAATACTGTGGCCTCCTGCGAGTGAAATCCCAGCATCCTGGCAAGCCTTGCGGCCACCTTCTATGACTTGCTGTCCAACTTCAGCAGGTAGCTTATCGATAGGCCAGCCAAAAATAGCAATCGCTAATAAGGGTTTACCACCCATGGCATAAACATCACTAATAGCATTAGTCGCTGCAATTTGTCCAAAGGTAAAAGGATCATCCACAATCGGCATAAAAAAATCGGTGGTACTGATAACTGCGGTGCCATTACCCAAATCATAAACCGCAGCGTCATCGCGGGAGCTGTTTCCCACCAGTAAGGCACTGTCTGGCTGTGGGGTCAGTTGTGTTTTGAGTATAACATCCAAAACGGCAGGGGATATTTTACAACCGCAGCCTGCACCATGACTATATTGTGTTAAACATATATCTTCGATTGGATTTACCATAGCATTCATATTAAAGCCTTGTTTTCCTTGGAAGTGGATAAATTTTTTCTTGAAACAAATACGTTTTAACATATATATATTTGAAGAATCCAGCATTATTTCCTATTTTTAACTTGATATTGTCGGAGAGGGTTTTATAATTACTTAACATTGTTCGCATAAAGCCTCGGTTCAGAGATGATTAAATCAACGGGTCTATAAAAAATAAACAGTTAAAAATACAGCCATGAAATGTATCCAAAAAGCCTGGAAGGATCACCAGCATGAACTCAGGGATTTTTTCCGTGGGCAGCTTGGGAATACGTATTGGGCCGACGATCTGCTACAGGATGTCTTTGTTAAGGCTCTTGCTGATCGCGAAACATTTTGTCGGCTGAAAAACACCAGGGCCTGGCTGTATCGGGTTGCTAAAAATCGCCTGATTGATTTCCAGCGCAGTCATAAATATTACGCTGAAGTATCAGATTGCTACCCTGCAGAGACAGTCGAGCCGTCGCCACTGCAGAATCTCTCAAAATGTCTGTCTTCCGTATTAAAACATCTTTCTGCGGATGATCAAGAGATTATTGAATGCTGTGATCTGGAAGGATTGCATCAAGCAGAGTATGCCCGCTTAAAGGAGCTCTCGGTTGAGGCTACAAAATCTCGTATCCAGCGTGCTCGCAAGCGGCTGAAAATCCGACTCCAGAGCTGCTGTCAGGTCGTATTTGATGAGCAGGGCAGTGTGTGTTGCTTTAGTTCTAACTCTTAATACAATTAATTGCATCCTTTTCACCTGTTAATCGTCTTATTAATTGTAATGTAACGAGTAAAGAACACTATTCTAATTTGCTCACTATTTAAAATTACCAAAAATGAGGCCAATAACATGAATGATAAACAGAGTTTGATCCTCGAGTTAAAAAACTCTCAGCAAAAAATTGTAGATTTAACCAACACTTTAAGCAATGATGAATTATCCATACCTTATCACAAAGGAGCAAATCCTCCTCTTTGGGAAATAGGTCATTCCGCATTTTTCTTTGAGCTATTTATTCTCAATGCTCTTGATAATACAGATATGTATGATCCATCAATGAATCCTGTGTGGGATTCTTTTAATATTGATCATGAAGACCGCTGGAATCCTGGTGTAATCCCTTCAAAAGAAAGTACCCTGGAGTATATTGATGCGACCTATAAAACAATTCTGGCTCGTATCGAAGATAATGAACTGTCACAACAAGATTTGTATTTGTACAAATATTCAATCTTCCATCAAAACATGCATGTTGAATCTTTGATCTGGTCACGTCAGACTTATGGCTATAAGAAGATGAATTTCAATCCTGGAGAAAATGAAAGCACCCCGGCAGGTACTAATCAGCTATCTTTAGGTGATGCAGAAATTTCAGCAGGACGTTATCTGATTGGAATGCCAGCAAATTCTGAGAAGTTTGCAACAGATGACTTTGCCTTTGATAATGAGAAACCCAGGTTTGAAGTAGAACTGGACAGCTTTAAAATTTCAAAAACACTGGTCTCTAACCGGGAATTCATTGAATTTATCGAAGATGGAGGCTATGAAAAAGAAGAATTGTGGAGCTGGGGCGGCAAAAATTGGCTGAAAAAAGAACATAACTTTGGCATCCCACCTGAGAGACAGATGTCATGTCCCAAACACCCTGTCTACTGGAAGCAGGAAAATGGACAGTGGCTGGAGCGTTACTTCGAACAGTGGAAAGCAATAAACCCGGACTACCCTGTGATGCATGTGAGCTTCTTTGAAGCTGAGGCCTTTTGTAACTGGGCGGATCGTAGACTACCCACAGAATATGAGTGGGAAGTCGCTGCTTTGGGAAACAAGAAAGGAGAGGATTTCAGGAAATTACCCTGGGGTAATACAATGGATGCTGGCAAAGCCGATCTGGATGGAACCTATGTAGCCCATGTTCCGGTAACCGCTTATGCAGGTGGAGAAAGTGTCTTTGGTTGCAGACAAATGGTTGGAACAGCCTGGGAATGGACATCCAGTCAATACCTGCCCTATGACGGTTTCAAGATTGATATGTACCCCTTTATGTCAACTCTGCAGTTTGGCTATCACAAGGTTACCAAAGGAGGATCCTGTGCAACCTCTTCTATTCTGACTCGTGGAACTTACCGCCAGGCATACCTTCCCAATCGAACCGATGTTTTTGTGGGATTTCGCACCTGTGCAAAGTAGATTAGCAACATAATAACGGGATAGATACCTGCGCCTTTTGTGTATAGAAAAAATTATGAATATAAAAAATCTGAATGAAAAGCATTTTAAACTTTCTGCTTCTGAGCTGATTCAACAAGTGAATGAAAGCCGTGAGCGAACATTGGCTCTGGTAAGCGACCTGGAGGACTCCCAGTTTACGGTGCCTTTGGTGGAGCATATCAATCCATTTTCCTGGGAACTCGGGCATATCGCTTTTTTTTATGAAGCGTTTCTTTTGCAACTTCTGGATCAAACCGATGCACTGATGGAAAATGCGAATGATTTATACAATTCCTTTGAAGTCGATCATGATAACCGCTGGGGATTACCTCTTCCCTCACGGGAGGAAACACTAGATTACATGCAGAGGATACAGGAAATGTGTGTCACTCGCCTGGATTCGCATGTACCCAGTGCCAAGGAAACCTATCTGTATCTGCTTGCCGTGCTGCATGAAGATATGCATGGGGAAGCTTTTACCTATATGAGACAAACCTTGAACTATCCTGAACCCCAGTTAGATCAAGTCCAGAATATTTCCTCTTCAAATGGGCCTGGCAGCGGGCCTTTGAGGGGAGATGTTAAGATCCCGGGAGGAATGTTTCAACCTGGAGCGACTGTGGATCTTCCTTTTGTCTTTGATAATGAAAAATGGAACCATCCTACGGAAGTACTGCCTTTTCAAATTGCACGAGCCCCTGTTACCAATGCAGAATTTGCAGAGTTTGTTGAAGATGGAGGATACCTGAATCACACATTATGGAGTACTCAGGGCTGGTTGTGGAAAATGAAAAAAGGTTATCAGCATCCTGCCTACTGGTCACGAGGGGAAAGCGGCTGGCTGCGTCGGCATTACAATCAATGGGTTTCCATGGAGGAGCACGCTCCCGTTATTCATGTGAACTGGTATGAAGTGGAAGCCTACTGCAATTGGGCGAATCGGCGTTTGCCAACGGAAGTGGAGTGGGAAATGGCTGCTGGCGGTGAACTTGGAGACAATGGAATTAAAGAACGTAAACGACGGTATCCCTGGGGAGATGACCCCAACACAGAAAATCGAGCCAACCTGGACTCACGCTTTATGGGATGTGTGGATGTAGGCGCTTTTCCAAAAGGAGACAGTGCTTTTGGATGTCGTCAAATGTTGGGCAATGTATGGGAATGGACGGCCTCTTCTTTTTATCCTTTTCCTGGATATGTTGTGGACTTTCCCTACAAGGAGTATTCCGCTCCGTGGTTTGGGTATCGAAAAGTTCTCAAAGGAGGTGCGTGGGCAACACGTTCTCGCTTGGCGAATAATAACTACCGCAATTTTTTCCTGCCGTATCGGAATGATATTTTTGCGGGTTTTCGTACTTGTGCTAAGTAGAATCACAAAAGCTAATCCATTAAGCCATGGATTTTGTGTTTTAGAAGTCCTTAACCAAAAAAAATTGGCTGAAATAATTTGAGTAACATAAACATGCTTAAATTATTTTAGTTAAATTTTTTGTGACTCAAGAGTAGTTTTAATTGAAAATACCTAAATCAAAGGTTATAACAAGGCTGTATATTAGCTGCTAGAATATGACCCCTATCTTTTAATTATTAAGAGATGATTATTTAAGAGACTTAACCATGAATTTTGATTTAACACCACAATTACCAGCCACATTTGATCTGACTCACCTTGTGTTAGCAGGTATCGCCGTGATCCTGCTTTTGGCATTACTACTGAAACCTTCTAAACGTACTTTAGTTGATGCAGAAACAGGTGAGAGTACGGCTGATGACACGCTATCAGACACTGCAGATAAAAAAATTGACTCCACAGCTGTTAAAGAGCCATCAACTATTAAACAGCCGTCGCCAGAATCGGCCCTGCAGTTTTTGGGTTTACTACAGCAAGAAGCCCGGTTAATTGATTTTGTGCAAGAAGAAATCGGGGCCTACTCCGACGAGGAAGTCGGTGCGGCTGCCCGCGTAGTGCATGAGGGCAGCAAAAAAGCGATCAATGAATACTTTGCCTTGAGCACGATTCGGGCAGAAGATGAAGAGAGCCGTGTTACTTTGGCGGAGGGTTTTAATGCAGCAGAAGTGAGATTAACGGGGAATGTTGTTGGTACGGCACCTTTTACGGGAACGCTTATCCATCGTGGATGGCGGGTGGAAGCAGTCAATCTGCCTAAATTATCTGCTGGGCACGATGCCACTATCGTTGCTGCTGCTGAAGTAGAGTTATGAGCCAGTACAGTATTGGGATTGATCTGGGCACAACCCATTGTGTTTTGTCCTATCTGGATTTACAGATGTCTGATGAGGCAGCAAAGGCCGATGTAATAAAACAGGAAGTGTTATTTATTCCCCAGTTAACGGCCCCTGGCAGTATAGATGAGCGGTTACAACTGCCGTCATTCATCTATCAGTTTCATGAGTCAGAAGTTGCTTCAGATGATTTAGCCTTACCCTGGAATGGAACACCCAGTCAATTGGTAGGAGAGTTGGCGAGGAATATGGGGAGCAAAACACCGATACGACTCATATCCAGTGCAAAGAGCTGGTTGTGTCATGGTGGGGTAGACCGTCGTTCAGCATTCCTGCCTTTAGGGAGCCCGGAAGAGGTGGGAAAAATATCACCTTTTGCGGCCACCGTTGCTTATCTGGAACACCTTAAATCATCCTGGAATCATTTGAACAGCGATAATCCAATAGAAAGTCAACAGGTGACAATCACGGTTCCCGCTTCATTTGATCCCGCCGCAAGGGAGCTGACTGCAGAAGCTGCGCGTGTGGTAGGATTTCAAAATCTGACACTGTTGGAAGAGCCTCAGGCGGCAGTTTATAGCTGGATTCATCAGGCTGGTAAAACATGGCGTGAGCAGGTAGTGGTCGGCGATGTCATTCTGGTGGTGGACATAGGTGGCGGCACAACCGATTTGTCGTTGATTGCAGTGACAGAAGATGAAGGGAACCTCACCTTAAACCGTATTGCTGTCGGCGATCATATTTTGCTGGGTGGAGATAATATGGACTTAGCTTTGGCCTATCGAATTAAGGCCAGGCTGGCGGAGCAGGGTAAAAAACTACAAGCCTGGCAAGTCATGGCACTAACACATGGCTGTAGAGATGCTAAAGAGACTTTGCTTGCTGATCCCAGTGTCGATTCTGTACCGCTGGTGGTACCCGGTAGGGGCTCCAAATTAATGGGCGGTACACTAAGGGCTGAATTAATGAGACAAGATGTTGAACAAACATTAATCGAAGGGTTCTTTCCACAGGTGTCCGTGGATGAACACCCTATACACAATCCCCGAGCGGCATTAACTAAACTGGGTCTGCCCTATGCACAAGATGCCGCAGTCACTCGCCACCTGGCTGCATTTCTAAGTAAGCAGGCAGAGGCTCTGGAGGATGTTGATGGGGATATTGAAGGCTTTGAGGGTTCGAGTGGTTCTTTTATTAAACCAACCGCTATTTTATTTAATGGCGGAGTACTGAAATCACCCGTTTTAGCAAAAAAAGTACTCAATATCATTAATGACTGGTTAATCAATGATGGCGCCGAAGTCGCTCGATTATTAGAAGGGGCTGATCTGGATTTATCGGTAGCGAAGGGAGCTGCTTATTATGGCTATGTCAGGCAGGGGAAAGGAGTTCGAATTCGTGGTGGTATTGCCAATGCTTATTACATTGGTGTAGAGAGTTCGATGCCAGCAGTGCCGGGCATGGAGCCTCCTATGCAGGCCTTGTGTGTGGCCCCATTTGGAATGGAAGAGGGGACGGATGCCATGATCGATAACGAAGAGTTCGGATTAATCGTTGGCGAACCTGTCCGTTTTCGATTCTATGGGTCTGCGACTCGACGGGATGATCAGCCTGGAGAAATGATGGAAGACTGGGATGATGGTGAATTAGAAGAGCTGCCTGAAATACAGGCAACGTTGCCGATTGAAGGTCGTACAAAAGGTGAGATTGTCCCTGTTCATCTGGCTGCGGCAGTCACAGAAGTTGGCACACTCAGGCTCGAAGCAGTACCAGTGAATGGCAGTGAGCGATGGAATGTCGAGTTAGATGTCAGAGACAGCGGATAGTAGAATTAATGGTCATCAACAGCAAATGATGGCTGATAGAAAATAAATGAGTAACAATGAATAAGCAAGCAGGCGGCTCCAGTTATATTGTCGGTATTGATTTAGGCACTACGCACTGTGTTGTGACTTACTGTGATTTAACAGTGGCAGAGTCAGCACGACACGCAAAACAGCAGCCAATAATAGAGTTGTTTGAAATTGAACAATTGATAGCACCAGGAGAAATTGCAGCCCGCCCTTATTTACCTTCCTTTCGCTATCACCCTACCGCTGGCGAAATCAGACCTGAAGATGCGGCAATGCCCTGGGAGCATAAAAAGAATGCGCAGCCGCTCAGGGGTGATATAGAAGAGGCCATTGTCGGAGACTGGGCCAGAGAGCTGAATAGTAAAGTTGACGGCAGGGGGGTTGTGAGCGCAAAAAGCTGGCTCTCACATCCATCGGTCGACAGGCAGGCAGCAATTTTGCCGTGGTCCGCAGCAGAGGGTGTCGCCAAAGTATCACCCGTTGCAGCAAGTGCCAGTTACCTTTCTCATATACGCTATGCATGGGATCAACGTTTTCCTGATAAGCCTCTCGATAAGCAGGAAATTATTATTACCATTCCTGCTTCTTTCGATGAAGCAGCGCGATCACTTACCCTGGAAGCGGCGAAGTCAGCAGGTCTAAGCGACTTGTTGTTACTGGAAGAACCGCAGGCTGTTGTTTATGACTGGTTGTATCGACATCAGGACGCGGCTGCAGAAAAGCTGGCTGATACCCGATTAATATTGGTGTGTGATTTAGGTGGCGGTACGACGGATCTTAGCCTGGTAAGTGTTTCAGTTGGTGATGGCGATATTGATTTGAAACGTGTGGCTGTTGGTGACCATCTGATGCTAGGTGGCGATAACGTTGATTTAGCGATAGCCCATCAAGCAGAGAAGCAGGTAACAAAGGGCGGAAAGAAATTAACGGCGTCAGCACTCTCGCAACTGATTCAGCAAAGTCGCAAGGCGAAAGAACTGTTGTTATCATCAAATGCCCCTGATTCAGCCACTATTACTATATTAGGAAGCGGCTCTAAATTAATTGGTGGTGCTCGTAAAACTCAAGTGCTCAAGTCTGATGTGCACAGCCTGGTCATTGATGGTTTCTTTCCGTTGACAGCGTTTAATGATGCACCGCAACAGAGGCGAGCTGGTGTTGTCGAGTTTGGCTTGAATTATGCGTCGGATCCAGCCGTTAGCAAGCACATTGCCTCTTTTCTCAAACGCCATCAAATGGCCTGTCGTGCAGCATTGGGACTTGATTCCGATGCTGAATTAAAAATACCTGTGATCCCTGACGCGATATTGTTTAACGGTGGTGTTTTTAATAGCCCATTGATCGTTGATAGAGTACTTGAGCTGTTTGCGCATTGGTTACAAGAAGGCTTACAGGAGCGGTCACAGGAACCATTGTCGGTGCTTGATAATGAACGGCCTGATCAGGCTGTTGCCTATGGGGCCTCGGCCTATGGATTAGCCCGACGCGGTTGGCAGACGAAAATTGAAGGCGGCTCTGCCCGAAGTTATTTTTTACTGGTGGATGATAACAACAATGCCAGTAAAAAAGCCGTATGTATTTTGCCAAAAGGAACCGCTGAGGGTGAAACGATTGCATTAAAAGATAAGCAGTTTTCCTTAACACTCGGCCAGCCTGTTTCTTTTGATTTGATATCGACCGTATCTGACAATGTCTATACGCCAGGTCAGTTGATTGATGCAGACAGTGAAAACTTTGTGACTTTGCCTCCGTTAGTGACTGTATTTGATAAAGTTGGGAACAATAAAGAACAAATTGTCGTGCAAGTCGTGGCGAATATGACTGCGGTGGGGACACTGCAAATGCAATGTGTGGCAGAGGAGCATAAAAAGGGAGAGCATAAACAGTCGTGGGAACTGGAATTTCAACTGAGAACACCTGTTGCTGGCAATGAAAGTGACGTCAGTGAAGAATTAACAGAACAGGAACTACCCAAAAATTTTGCGCAAGCGGTAGAGAAGATGTCTGTGGTCTTTGGACGAAGTGATAAAACTGCAGACAAAAATGCAGTGAAAAACCTTCGTCCTTTACTGGAAAAACTATTGGGGAAAAAAGCGCAATGGGATACGCCAGTGTTACGCTCTTTAGCTAAGGCCTTATCTCAAGGCACTAAACAGAGACGGCGTTCGAATCGACATGAGAGACTCTGGAATAATTTGACAGGCTATTGTCTTCGACCAGGATTTGGCTATGCTCTAGACGAATGGCAGGTAAATGCATTATGGAAAATTTATCAACAAGGTGTTCAGTATTCTAATGAGTCGCAATCCTGGTCAGAGTGGTGGACATTATGGCGTCGGGTGGCCGGAGGATTAACAGAAGATGCCCAAAAGAAAATCTATAAAGATGTGATCAAGTATATTAATCCAGCTACTGCGAGAAATCAGAAAGTAGCAAAGGAGTTAAAAACGCGATCTTATGTCGATATTGTTCAGCTGGTCGCGGTGTTGGAACATATACCTGTTGAGAGCAAGATAGAAGTGGGTGAATGGTTAGTTAAACGATTACAGAAAACGAAAGAACCTGATGCTTCGTGGTGGGCTCTGGGAAGAATTGGAAGCCGTGTCCCTTTTCATGGGAGCGCCCATAAAGTGGTGCCTAAGGATGTGGCAAGCAAATGGATTGATTGTTTATTGGATCAAGACTGGAATAAAAACAGGCATGCCGCATTAGCCGCAAGCATGATAGCGAGACAAAGTGGTGATCGAGAGCGTGATCTTGATGATTCGGTGAGGTTATCGGTAATTGATAAGCTGACTGATTCAAAATGTGTAGTGAGCTGGATAAACATGGTTGAACAGGTTGCAACATTAGATGCGAAGGATCAGCAGCGAGTCTTTGGTGAGCCATTACCCGCGGGACTTCGGATTATAGGCTAAACCCTGTTATGTGGATTTTCTGGACTTCAAAGACAAGCAAGCAGAGTACTTCAGCCGTGATGACACAGGCTTTGTATCATTTTTTTGAGAGAATGCAATATTGGGCGGATAACGCTAATCAGACCTTTCATAAGTAATAAACCAGAGGGAGAACAGTCTTAATGTTTATCAGGCTTGGTATTTTATTTACGGCTTATGTTGGAGCAAGGTTGTTTGATCATTTCAAAAATAAACAATTAACAACCTCTAAAAAAAACATCCAACGCCCAAAATCCAGAAAATTTCTCTCCAGATTGTCCAACATTGATGCGCCAGAAAAAGAATATGACCGATTACTTGCTGTCAGCATGGTTTCTTTGGGGCTGGTTGCTTTAAGTCCTTTATCCCCAGTATTTTATGCACTAACTTTTGGAAGTATCATTTACACATGCATACCCATTTTGAAACTGGGTGAAAGACAATTGCTTAAAAGACGCACGATTGGGCATGATGCATTATTTTCCTTATACATCATTCTGTGTTTTCTGACTCACCAGGAATTGTTTCTCGCACTCAGCGTACTGTTTTACCATGGCGGCTCAAAAGTACTGGCCATGAACCAGGCCATTTCTAAACCGCTTATCAGCGGCATGCTCAAGCAGCAGCCTGACATGGTCTGGATTTTAAAAGACGGCGTAGAAATTGAGTCGCCTCTGAAAGACGTTAAGGCTGGTGATATCGTGCTGATCCGGGCTGGCGAAGTCATCGCCATTGATGGTGTGATTATTGATGGCATAGCCCTGATTGATCAACATACATTAACGGGAGAATCACAACCAGTAGAAAAAGAAACCAATGCGGATGTCTTCTCTTCCACGCTCATGGTGAGTGGACAAATCAAAGTCAGGGTCAGCAGGGCAGGTGAAGATACTACTATTGCCAAGATTGGTGATATTCTGGATAACACGGCTACCTATACCTCATCTATTCAGTCCATGGGTGAGAAATGGGCCAATCTCATTGCATTACCTATATTTGGCTTAACCATCGTAATCTGGCCTATTCTTGGCCCCTTAGCGGCCACTGCGGTGGTTCATAGTACTTTCGGTAACAGGCTTCGGGTCGCAGCGCCCATTGGTACGTTGAATTTTCTTCATTCCGCTTTTCGTAATGGTCTGTTGATTAAGGATGGGCGGGCGATAGAGGAATTGAATAACGTTGATACTGTGCTGTTTGATAAAACTGGAACACTGACAAACGAAGAACCTGAGGTTGGCAGGATTATAATTGCTGATGATGAATATAGTTCAAATGACATCCTGACTTATGCGGCCACCGCTGAGCACAAACTGACCCATCCACTTGCTAAAGCCATCATTAAAAAAGCGCAAGAACTCAAGCTTGAATTACCTGCCATAGAGGATTCTGAATTTAAAATGGGCTTTGGTATCAGTGTTAAAATTGATAACCAGCTTATTCGAGTTGGCAGTGCCCGCTTTATGAAAATGGAAAAATTACAAATTCCAGAGATAATTAAAAGCTCTCTGGAAAGTGCCCAGCTGGAAGGGCATTCATTGGTTCTGCTTGCTGTCGATAGCGCAGTTATTGGTGCCATTGAAATAGAAGCGATTCTGCGGCCTGAAGTTAAATCGGTTCTCAGTGGTTTGCGCAAGCGTGGAATTAAGCATATATCGATTGTTTCCGGCGATCATGAATATCCGACCAGACAGTTGGCTGAATCCCTGGGCATGGACAGTTATTTTGCTGAAGTGCTCCCCGAGGAAAAAGCTAAAATTGTTGAAGAATTACAACAGCAGGGCAAAAAGGTATGTTTTATTGGCGATGGCGTCAATGATGCTATTGCGATGAAAACCGCCAATGTGTCTGTTTCACTAAGTGGTGCAACATCGATTGCCACCGATACCGCGCAGGCAGTGCTAATGGATGGCAATCTGACTCATTTCTGTGATTTGTTTGATATATCGCGCAAGCTTAAAAACAATTTATGGCGCACCATGACGATATTTATAATTCCATCTGCCATCAGCCTTGGTGGTGCACTATTTATGGGATTAAGGCTCGGCGGTTCTTTTCTAATTAATTATTCAGGATTTGCCGTGGCACTGGGCAATTCTATGTTACCCGCTTTGGATCATAAGGCCAGGAAAAAAACTAATAAAAAGAGGTGATATGCTGAAGGATATTTTGAATATTGATCCCTGTGGATAAGCTTTTTACATTTCTTAAACTTGCTATTAAGGAAAGAATCATGACGACGAAGTTGAATGAAGATAAAGAAAAACTGCAAGCAATACGCGAACAAATGCCCGCAACGACTGCTGTTCACTACCTGAATACGGGTACCAATGGCCCGCTACCCAAGATGGCGGCCGATGCTATGAAGGCAGAAGCGGAAAAAGAATTTATACAGGGCAGATATTTACCCTTTATCGAAGAGCTTTATGCTGAAATGGATACGACCAGAAATCTCCTAGCGCGTATTGTAGGCGCATCTTATGATGAAATTGCCCTGACTCATAGCACCACTGAGGCTTTGAATATAGTCCTGTGGGGGCTTAATTGGCAACCTGGTGATGAGGTGGTGACTACCAGCCTGGAGCATGTTGCCTCCCTGGCCCCTTTGTCTTTGATCAAATCGCGTTATGGCATCGTTGTGAAATACGTCAATGTTAAATACGGTGACGAATATGATGAGGAAGAGTTCGTTTCCGCAGTAGAAAGGGCAATCACACCTCGTACCCGGCTATTTGTCATATCCCACGTGTCAACTTCGACGGGTATTACCTTCCCCCTCAAAAAGCTCGTCAAGATTTGCCATGCTCATAATGTGTTTGTTTTGGCGGATGGTGCACAGGCAGTGGGCGCAATCCCAGTCAATATGCACGAACTGGGTGTTGACTTCTATGCTATGGCTGGGCGCAAATGGCTTTGTGGTCCTGAAGGGATTGGTATCTTGTATATTGCCAAAGAGAGGATACCAGAGGTAGATCCAACTTTTATCAGTCCCGCTTCGGTGAATCAGCGATCTGACCTTGATATGCTGTCTCCTTATGTTATTCCAGCTCCCTTTGCCGCCCGATACCAACTGGCCACTGCTATGTATATGCCCACTCTGTTAGGCTTTCAGAAATCTCTGGAGTATCTGCTGGATCATGTAGGGATGGAGTGGATATTTAATCGCATTCAGGGGTTGGCCCGTCATATGCAGGCCTTGATCAGCGAGATACCAGGGATTCAGGTTGTCACGCCCCAGGGCAAAGAGGCTGGTATGATCGAATTTCTTGCCGAGGGCTGGAATCCACCAGATTTGTGCAGCGCTCTTAATAAGCGGAATTTTATGATTCGCCCTGAGCCAAAGCACCAGTTACCCGCTCCTGCGAGGATTTCAACTGGCTTTTACAACACCGAAGAAGAGCTGGAACAGCTTGCAGAAGCCATACGTGACATTGTTAAATAGAGGCTGAGGAAAAGGCTAAAAAATCATAAGGGGCTCGCCCTAAAGGATAAGTGACATGACGAAATCAAGATTTCTATGTAACTAAAAGGAATAAATTCCTAAGAGTCCCTAAAAGATAATATTCCAGGAGAACTTTATAGCCACAAAAATCAGCAAAATACCAAATATTTGCTTTATCCGTTGGGCTTTCATTTTCTCTTTCATCACTTTGCCACCGATTTGAGCGCCTATAATGACAGCAATGGTACAGAAAATCAGTACTTGCCAATTAAAATGGCCTTGAGCCACATGACCTAAAAAGCCTGAAAAGGAGGAAAAGAGTACGATAAATGCTGAGGTAGCAGCAGCGTGTTTAGTCGGGTAGCCGACGGCTATCATCATCGGTACAAATAGAAAGCCGCCGCCTGAGCCTAATAATCCCGAAGTAAAGCCAATGAATAAGCCAGCAGTACCAGTGATGATTGCTCGTTTTTTAAAGGCAAGTAAGCTGGTTGGCTCCTTATCAGAAGCACTGTATAACATTTTTGAACCAGCAGTCATCATCGCAATGGAAAATAATATTATCAGAATATCTGTTGGAATGAGATGGGTAAAATGAGCACCAATGGGTGCACCTATGATGGCTGTAATGATCATGGGCGTTGCCCCTTTAATATCGATCATTTTGGCGCGGTAATAGTAGATGGCAGCAGATAAGGCTGTAATGCTGTTAAGAAATAGTCCTGTTGGAATGGCAACCTCTTTGAGATCAAAGCCAAACCATGTGAATAACGGAATATATAACATCGCCCCGCCAAGTCCCAACATGGAAAATATAAAAGCTAAAACAAATATGAGTAATGTAAGTATTATTAACATTATATGAGTATAGCACTGATGAAAGAGGTGAAAAAGAATATAAGATGAATGATAAATTTTTGGTGAATACTAATGAGCGCCTCTCCGCTCTTTTTGACGGAGTTGTTGCCATTGCCATTACGCTGCTGGTTCTTGAGTTGAAGATCCCCGAATTTGAGGGGAATGCTGAATTCCTTCTTCATGATGCCTTAAAAGCACAGATCCCAGAGATAGTTGCCTGGCTCATCAGCTTCATTATGATCGCCAGAATTTGGCAGGAGCAGCACATCATCTGGGTGTACATATCCGGGTGTGACCGTTGGTCCATCATTCTTACATTTTTTCTTCTGGCGGCGTGTTCACTCATTCCCTTTGGCTCTAATCTGGTTGGAAAATATCCGGATACTCCATTTGTCGTTCTTATTTTTTCCGTTCTAATGGTGCTGAACGGGTTGCTTGTCGCCGCGCTGGTAGCCTACGTGATCCGTAACGATCATCTACACAGAGAGCGTGGGCAGGTGGTGATGCTAAAAAATCGTGTACTCTATCTCGCTACGATTTTCCCCGCCGTTGGAGCTTTTGCTGTATTTTTAGCCTATAAACAACATTCGTTGGTAGGCGCTTCCATGTGGTTGGTAGAGCCTTTGGCTTTATTTGTTTATCATCAGGTAAGGGGTAGTGTTAAAACTTGATGTGGAAGTTTGCTCATATCTACGTGAAAAACTGAGAAACCAGCATGTGCCAGAAATTTGTGGAGTAGGGGAGTTTCTGGCACATGAAAAACGTTGGCAATACATCATCTAGATCTATTCGTACAGTCTATGTTTTGATTTTTGAAATTCTTTATTAAGTACAGGAAAAAATTCTTGAAGCTTTTTATCTACCTGAGCGAGCAAAACAAACATCATCTTGTATCTATCGAGTAGCCAAAGTACATTATAAACGAGCTTTTCATCATCATCACCATTATCGGGCAAAAATGGTTTAGACAATCCTTTAGTGTTTGTTAATAACTCATTATAGGAAGAAGAAAGTAATTTTGTGTTTTTATGAAATAACCAGTCTTCTAAATCATTTCTTTCATTGTCCTGGTCTAATAAAATATTCTTGATTTCTTGAACAGTATAAGACTGAGAGTCAGGTTTAATATTATCTTCCATCTTATCCAAAACCTGTATTGCGGCCTCTATAAGTTGTGGGTTACCTTTCTTCTTAGTAATACTTTGAAGTTCTTGCAGTATTGCTTCAAAATCTGGAATGATACGTATAATCATCTTGGATAATATCCAAATAGCAGAAACCAAGCTCGTTGTTTCTTCTATTTTTACTTTCTTACCAGCAATTAATACTTCCTGACTAAAATCAGTATCTCTAAATAACTTTGCTGCGGAATGTGGTTTTGGTGTCAACTTTTGTATTTTGAAATGATAGGCAGCATTAGAATTATTCCATTCCATAATACTCTCATTCCAGGCAGTTTTATGAGAGTCAAGCATTTCAAAATCTACTTTAGCACCATAGATACAATTAGATAACTCCAGAATTAACATACTTGTCTCTCCAATTACGTTGGCAGTAAGGTGAGACAAGTCATTCAGAAGTTCATCTTGTTTTTCCTGAGTTTGTTTATGTTGTTGATATCGTTTGCGAATATAGTCGGCAATAAATCCTGCAAATCCTATTACGACTGCATTATTAAAAAAAGCTATCATAATTCCCCCTATTTATATTCAGTTACAGTTCCTACAGATTATCGTAGTTCACGGATCTAAGCGAGTTTTAATTGTCGAGTTAAGGATCGATAAACTGAAAAGTCATACGGATGCCTGATATTTGAAAAAAATTCCAGTTTCAGTCAATGAAAACAAGTTGTCAGTCCCTTCGTCTGTCATCTGGTTTCGTGTTCAATCGTGTGTTCAAACGTTTTACATCAGGTAGAAATTAAAATAAAAAGTTGTTCAGGAATTAAAATTCTTTGCTTAATTAGTACTTTCTTTGATCGAACTCCTTAATTATTTTTCAAATTAGTTTATCCTTGGTATATGTTATATAGGATGATACACCATCTCTATGTACTTTTTTAAGCACCACGTCGAGCCTGTCTGAGAATAGAGAAACTACTACGAAAAAGCAATTTTGGCTATGGTTAATTTTCCTGAACAGGCTTCCAGATGTTAATTTCAAAGAGGTAATGAAAAATGTCTAACTTGAATATTCTCCAAAAACAATCTTTCAGCACATACGATCAACTTGATGTGATACTTGATGAAGAGCAGGAAATCCTCTGGTACTACATGAATCCTGAAAATCGTCCCTGTTTTACTCCGGAATTGCTTTCTGACTTGCGTAATTTTCAAAAAGAGGCAAGCTCACGTATTCGTAATGAGCAGCTGCCTGCAAAATATATGGTCGTCGCTTCCCGCATACCATCAGTGTTTAACTTAGGCGGTGATCTTAATTTATTTAAGAAACTCATTGAGAGTGGTGATCGTGATGGCCTGGCTGCATATGGTAAAGCGTGTATTGATATTCTGTACCCTAACTATACGTCCATGGACTTGCCTGTTACCACAATCTCCCTGATTCAGGGCAAGGCACTGGGTGGGGGAATGGAGGCCGCCATATCATCAAACGTTATTATTGCCGAACGCAGTGCTCAGATGGGGCTGCCAGAGACCTTATTTAACATGTTTCCTGGTATGGGAGCATACAGTTTTCTTTCCCGTCAGGTTGGTCCGAAGATGGCCGAACGCATTATCCTGTCTGGCAATACCTATAGCGCTGAACAGATGTATGAAATGGGTATTGTTGATATTGTCTGTGATGATGGTGAAGGTATTGCTGCTGTGCATAATTATGTAAAACGCCAGAAGCGTATGGGCAATAGCACCAGTGCAATGCAGAGAGTAGCACGCCGGGTAAATCCTATTCCTTATCAGGAATTGATCGATATTACTGAAATTTGGGCCGATGCTGCGCTGAAACTAACTGAAAAAGATTTGAAAAAAATGGACAGGCTGGTACGTGCACAGAACAAGCTGGATAAAGCGTCACATCCTGCTACAACCGTTCAGCATGTGGCCTAACTAAACAATGAAAGACAATGAGGAACAAGCAACCCGGTTAGTAGCCAATATGACCGGACTGCTTTCTGTTTTCCAGATATTGGGATAAGTGTTTTTTTGTTAAATTGTAAGCATTGATTGTGTTACTGTAAAGCACTTGTCCTGTACGCCTGAATTGTTCACTGCCGATACCAGAACTGGTTTCGCAGGCTTTTCGTAAAGCCAGTGCGCCTATGCCTGCGGCATTGCCTTCCAACGCATGTGCGCACTCCCGATAAGCTGTAGCACTGTCTTGCTCTACAGCCTCACCCATTGCAACAAACAATTTCTCGGAGTCCACAAAAAAATCCGTAATAAGATTTTCGAGGAAATTGAGATCAGAGTCCAGCTCAGCCAGAGCATTAAGTGTTAAAATGTCCAGCACGTATTCCCCATTAGCAAAATGACTCTGTTTATAATCACTATTGCTGTTTTTTTCCTGCTCTGCTTCCTGATTTGCTGTTAGCTTATCAATGGTATCCAGCAGGTCACCAATCCTTACTGGCTTTGTCATGTAGGCATCAACGCCAGCATCTTTACATTCTCTGGCTGCCTCCACCGTCGCATTAGCAGTAAGAATCATGAATGGTATTACTGGACCACTGATGTTGACTGCGCGATGAATTTTGATTATTTCAATACCGCCATAATCAGGCATCTGCATGTCCAGTATAGCCAAATCGAAGGGGTAGGCTTCCAGTGCATCCAGTGCTGCTTCTCCGTTATCAACCACGGTAATATGATGGCCTGCATTATCAAGAATTTTCTGAATAACTTTCTGGTTGGTTGGATTGTCCTCTGCCAGCAGAATTTCCTTTTTCTCACGCTGCATTTTATCTTTGGCAAAATGGTGGATAAAACTGGCGACACCAGGAATATTTTCTGTTTCATCAGGGAGATGCCTGATACCGTGCAATGCATTAAAGAGAAAGGTCTTATCTATCGGTTTGGACAGCAGCATGCTAAAACCTGCGTTGTGCATACGTTCTTCATAATCACTATCGTGCTTATTTGACAGAAGGATCAGAGATAGCTCCTGTAAATTATCCTCAGACCGAATAGCCTCTGCCAGCTGAACACTGGATACTTTTGTTTCATTGTCGACAATTAAAATCTGGTAAGGTTTATCTTCTTCATCACCATTAATGAGCGCAGCTAAGGCCCTTGCTGTGGTTGTGCAAACACTGGTGTCGGCTTCCCATGCGCCTAACCATGAAACCAGCTGCTCTTCTACCAGGTCGTTCGTTGTCAATATTAGCACGCGAGACTTATTCAGTTTCAGCTGGCTCATTTCTTCAACTGTTCGAGACTGCAAGGCAACTGGTAATTCAAACCAGAACTCACTGCCTTCACCTAACTCACTATTGACACCAATCTCACCCCCCATTAATTCAACAAGCTGGCGCGAAATGGTGGTTCCAAGTCCAGTTCCTCCATAATTACGGGTTGTTGATTCATCAGCCTGGGTAAAGCTTTCAAAAATACGCTCTAAATCATCACTGGCGATGCCTATCCCAGTATCCTTGATTTCAAACCTTAACGGCACATGATTGTCAGGGCACTCCTTATTTGCTGGAAATAAACTCAGGGTTACGCCACCTCTTTTAGTAAACTTGATGGCATTATTCACAAGGTTAATCAATACCTGGCGCAGTAGCTGTGGATCGGTTTTAATGTAAACAGGCACCTGGGAAGAAATCTGCAAATCCAGTGTCAATGTTCTTTGTTGTGCTAATGGCTTAAGCATGTTGACGGTGGTGTTAAGCAATGCATAAAGATCCACATCAATCTCAGAGACATCAATTTTACCCGCTTCGATCTTTGAAATATCCAGTATTTCCTCAATCAGCGACAAAAGTGTTTCACCTGAGGCATGTATGGTTTCAGCAATTTCCTTCTGCTCATTGTTCAAGGGGGTATTAGCCAGCAATGCACTCATACCAATTACTCCGTTGAGCGGTGTACGTATTTCATGACTCATATTGGCCAAAAAGCGGCTTTTTGTCTGACTCATTTCTTCTGCATGCTTCTTTGCGGCATGCAATCGTTTCAGCAGACTTGATATATACGAAGGTAATATAAGTAAGCCTACCCACAATCCAGAGGCAAGCACCAGATGCTGATGCCAGTATTCATTAAAGCTCACAACCAGTGTGAAGCCAAATAAACTGAGTCCCATTGCATAAAAAAGATATTGAGTGCCATATCGAAAACCATTGCCAAAGGTGATCCACAGGTACATGGTATAGAATGGTGCAGTTATCTCACCATACATCCACATGACAAGCGTATTAATTCCTAAATCAGCTATCATGCCGATGGCTTGCCGGACATTCACGTGGGCTGGTTTTAAGACAATGGCAATAAGATATAAGAGAGAGAACAACAAATAGCCGCTGCATATGGCCAATAGCACGTGGTTTTGAGCTGGAGAATTTTTGCTAAACAGGGTGAGCAGCAGATAAGCATCGATAAACAGAACCAATGCCAGGCGTAATAATGCCTGTTCCCGTTCTGGAGCATCACACATCTTCAATCTTTCCCAGGCTAACTGGAAAGTTTTTCTGTATTTGCTTATTTGTATTTGCATCTTTATAACTGACAGGACTTAGGTGGGTACATCATGCAATTCATTGTATATATTGCGAATCGATTCTTCTATTGACAATAGTGCCTTAACACATTCAGGGTCAAAGTGGGTGCCGGACATTTTTTTAATATGCTCAAGACTATCCTCCATTGACCAGCTCGATTTATAGGGACGACTTGTTGTCAATGCATCCAATACGTCAGCGATAGCAACAATCCTGGCCTCGATGGGAATTTCCTGACCTTTTAGCCCATGAGGATATCCAGTGCCATCGAACCACTCATGATGTGATAATGCAATTTTAGCACCCAGGTTCAGGTAGGGAGATTTACTACCCTCTAGAATATCATGCCCAATAGTCGCATGTGTTTCCATTATTTCACGCTCTGACGGGGTTAAACTTCCTGGTTTAAGCAGAATTTTGTCTGGAATACCGATCTTGCCAATATCATGCATGGGTGCTGCACGCCAGATGTGATTGCAGTGGTCATTATCTAAGCCGAGTTCACTGGCAATCTCCATGGAATATCTCGCCATGCGGAAAATATGCTTTCCTGTATTATCATCGCGGAACTCCCCAGCTCTGGCAAGGCAAATTAATGCGTCTGCTTCCCTGCTTTTGATATCTTCTGTTGCCTGAGTAACTCTATACTCCAATAGCTTTGCGCGTTTGAAGCTGGCTTTCTGGTATTTATATAAATCCAGCAGATTTTTGCAGCGCGCCTGGCATTCATAGTGATCAAATGGCCTGACCAGAAAATCAGTCGCACCAGCTTCCAGTGCTGTGTACATTACATCCCTGTCCTGTACGATGGTTACCATCACCACGGGAATATTTTTGCAGCCATTAAATTGTCGGAATTTTTTGATTACACTGATACCATTCATTGACGGCATTCTGTAATCAGTGATAAGCAGATCGGGCGGGTGCTTTTCACATGCTTGCAATGCATCACTGGGATCGGAAAAAGAATCACACCTGATTTTTGAGGAAATTTTTTTAATGAGGGCTTCTATAATGGTACGCCCTGTTTTTTGGTCATCAATAATAACGACGTGCTGATGTCCGTTATCTAAATGCAAAGGAGTTACGTTGTTATTACGATTAATTTTATCCAGGCTAAAAAAATGATTATTAGATTGTATAGATGCCATCAGCTTACCACTTAATTATACGTATAAACAGTATAACCCAAAGGGCAGGAAATTCAATGTTGATGCTGTGCAATGTATCAACAGAAATGTGACCAGCTTTCATAAATATCTAAACTCTTGTTCTGAGAGAACTCATTCATCATTCTCTGAAGTTATTGATATCCTGGCGCAGAAACGTAAGGATAAAAAGGTTGCGCTTCGGTTTTTTAAAAAGTTGTTATAATGAAGTAGGGGGAAGTTCCGCTTGAGTTAATGACAGATAAATTAAGACGTTATGGCTCCTCTAAAAAAGGAGTCATACCATCCGTTACTCCTATTCAGAATCGTGATTCCAATAATCAAACAGAAGAATATTGTTAATGATATTGAAAAAAAATACAGCCCCGTTTGGCAATTTCATTGCCTTGCCTATAAAGAGGAGCTTAAAAAATTTTCTGCTTGAAGATAATCAGAGAAGCAATTGTTAATCCTGCCATAATCAACATCTTGCCTAGGTTACCTTTGCCTCGGCTGTCAGAGGCAACAGATTGTTCGGTCACGACCGATTCAGAAAAGTCTTCTTCCTCTACTTCAGTATGTACAAGCGTCAGTTTTGCTCTCTTTACCATAAGTGTGCCTCTTGGTTAATCCAGTTCATTAATTCACGTATCTCATCGGCTGCCTTACTTTCGCTTTCAAACTCGGTTACGGCCTTGCCGTCTATGAGGGAGTGACTCAGTGCCACCCGGTTGGATATGGCCACAGGTGCTACAGGTATGCCATAACCTGCCAGTGCTTCCCGTGCTTCACTAACAATGGCTCTCTCACCGTTCTTGCCTGGAAAGGGGCAGCCATTCAACACAATGGCTGCCTTACCAGCAATACTTTTAACAATTTTAACGGAAGAGCCAATAGCTTGCAGATCAAGGATGGCTGGGCGGGTGGGAATGAGAATAAAGTCTGCCAGCTGAGCAGCTATAATAGCATCCTCGTGGGAGTGAGGTGCGGTATCAATAACCAGAAGATTTACTCCCTGGCTGGCTAGCTCGGTAATGTTTTGCTTTAAAGTGCTGGCTGTCATGGGCATAACATCAGGAGCACTGTCTGTCCTTCTCTCGTTCCAGAAAGTTGTGCTTTGCTGTGGGTCAATATCAGCTATTACCACCTTCAGGTTTCTGGCAGCAGCCAACACAGCCAAATGAATAGACAGGGTTGTTTTCCCTGTTCCGCCTTTTTGTGCAAGTAAGGTGATAATTTTCATACACTCTCCGAGAAATTATATTATTCAGTATGTTGCTGTATTCGTCAAATGGCTACCCCTTAAAATGACCCGATTATTCATGAATTACAGCTATTTTTCAGGGGTGTACTATAATTTAAAGCATACACTGGAGAAACTGATATGAAAAAAACAATTTATCGTGTTTTAGCCTGGGCGACATTAGCCCTTGGCGTGCTCTTCGTTATCATGCCTATCATACCTGGATTTCCGTTACTGGTTTTATCTGCATCGCTATTTGCTGTGGTCTAATTAACCTTACTGTTACACTCACTTAGCTCGATAAAGCTTATGACAGGCCACACACTGCTTCATAACCTGAGATAAGGCCGCGAATGCCTTCTGTAAGTCATCATCTTTTTCAGCCTCTCTGGCAGATAAGGCAAAGTCTGTAGCTGCCTGATGCATCTGCCTGCTAATCTGACGCATTCCCTTTGGCAAATATTTCCCCACGAATTTCTGGTAATGGATCTCCACAGAAGACATACCTAAGTGATTTTCAGCCATATCAGCGGCCTCAGTATAGTTAGATTCTGTTAGAAGATGAGTAATTTTTTCCAGAGTATCCAGATTACCGCGCATGTTAGACATCAGTTGCTTTGAAACATAGCTGGGCAATTCAGCTGACTGACGGTCTGCATTAGCGGTCACTGGCAAGCCCACTACCAAAAAGATAAGAATGAAAATTAGACTTTTGTAAATCATTTATTATCTCGTACTGTTGTTAAATTAAACCTGATTGTTTTTGTTTGTTTTTCTAAATGATCGGACATACAATTCAGGATTGAGCTTTTAATGCTTCTGCCTGATTGTTAATAAACTTAACCATCGACTCATTGCTAAAAGCGCCTGGCTTCAGGGCTTTTACATCCGCCACCGCTTGCTCTCCATCTCTACCAAGTTCTAACAACAGCATTGCTACTCCGATACCAGTTCTCCCAGTTCCACCCTTGCAGTGAACCGCAACTTTACCACCCTGATTAATCACTTCCACCAGGTTACCCTTGTACTGATCCCATTTTGATAGAGAATCTTCGTCAGGAACATTCTTATCAGCTGTCTCCGTGATAAACCACTGGATATTGTTCTGCTGACACACCTCTGGCAGACTCTCGGCATGCAGATTTTTCATTTCTTCATTGGTCATCATACTGAGAATAGCAGTTACGCCTTGCTCTTTTATCTGACTGATCGTGCTGTCAAGATCAACGTCTTTTGTTCCAGGGCAGGGCATCATAATGACTCCTGCACCATTATCGCCTATGGGCATTGACCAGGTTGGGTGTTCTGTTGTCATAAAGTTTCCTCTGTTATAAAAAAACAAGTTATAAAATTAAAAACAAATGAGTGTCGTCTGGATAGGAAACATCGTCTGGTATTTATATGAATAATGAAATATTTGTCGGATGGCGTTATTGCTTATCCGACTACATTTAAAGGCAAAAGGCATAGGGACGTTTCCAGCTACTCACTAATTAAGTGCTATTAAACTCTCACTCATAGTATCTGGATATTCTGTTCCTAACAACGTCAGGAAGCTTGCAGCAACATTTGTTAAGACACCTGTTTCCTGTTGCCACTGTACGGTTTTTCCATCACAGGGAATAGCCAGCATCGGCACATTATTACTGGAGTGGGAACCCATGGGGCGTCCTTGGGCATCGACCATCACATCAGCATTTCCATGATCGGCTGTGATCAATAATTGCCAGCCATGTTCTTTAGCCCATATCATAACCTGTTTAACCAGATCATCAACGGCATTGCCTGCTGCGCTGGCAGCCTCAAGACTGCCCTGATGACCGACCTGATCCAGATTGGGTACATTGACAATCAGCACCTGTCCACCCTCATCATCGGCCATGATTTTTTGCATTTCTGTTTCCAGAAGCTTAATCGACATCAGGGGATTACCTAATATTTCTGCATCAGGAATCGTCGCTACTTCAACGCCTTTGGCTGACTCATCAGCCTGCATACCGTTGATAAAATAAGTGACATGCGGAAACTTGCACTGCTCTGATAAGCGTGTTGTGCGAAATCCCTGTTCATTCAATACATCAACCAGGCCACCATTAAGGGGTAAAGTAGGGAAAAAGACATCTTCAATGGGAGTTGCTTCATGTTTTAACTCAACCATTGCAATCACATGACATTCATCATTCATGACTTTGGCCAGTTGCGAAATACGGTCTGCACGATGATTGCTCAGTATGAGCGTATCACCTGCGCCAACGGGCATACTGCCAGGTAAGAAAGTATAGGGGAAATCAGCTTCAGATGTGGAGTTTGCCAAGTGTTGTTCAAGGTCCTCTGAACTAAATGGTTTGCACGCTATGCGCCCCATTAATGCGTCACGGCAATAATTCGTTAAATCCCAGTTTTCAGCACGGTCAGCAGACCATTTACGACCCATCACCGATGCTAATATAATCTTGTCACTGCCATTATCTTTAATGGCCTGTTGCAGTTCTGCCAGCATTCTGGGCGCAGTCCCTGCCTGACTATCGGTGCCATCTAGAAAAGCATGGATATAAACTGCAGGGAAACCTTTTTTAATGCCTAGATCAGCCGCCATAATCAGAGTTTCCCAATGAGCATGAACACCTGCATCAGAGAGTATTCCTGCTACATGCAGAGGTTTGGAGAAGTCACTATTATTC
>JADGEK010000161.1 GCA_016744395.1 Gammaproteobacteria bacterium
GAAATGAACTGATTGCTACGATTAATACTATTTTTAAAGCAAACGCTATAACACCTGAGCCAAGGCCAATAGCCAAATACCATTTTTTCTTATCTTTAGGAGCAATATCTAAAATAAAATAGACAATAAAAACAGAACCTATTGCAATACAAATCAGGCCAAGCATTACAATGTCAGAATGATTAGAGTTCATATCAGGTTGTAACCTTTTTACTGTTGTTTTATGATTTCAGTTGATAATCATCATAAAGCAAAGATTAATCATTAAGAAATTGTATTTATGAATATCACTTATTTAAATTTTAAATAAGTGATAATTATGACGATATTATTCCTTTTCCCAAAAAAAACTTATAGAATCGATACAGGCTATTGCTGACAATGTTTAATAATCAGTATTTTCACCTTTGCTCTATTTCAGAGTCAACTCTCACATCTCGTTTAAACGTAATGGTTCATATGGGACATAAATGATAAATGATAAAAATTTAAAAAAGGGACATATTCTATGAATCTGAAACAATTACTTTTTGCCATTTCAGTTGCAGAAACTTGTTCTTTTAGCAAGTCAGCAGAACTGTGTTTTGCTACTCAGCCTACGCTTTCAAATGCAATTGCTCAACTGGAAAAAGAACTGAATGGAAAGATATTTGTCAGAACAACTCGACAGGTTACCTTAACGTCTTTTGGTGAATATATATTACCTTTCCTCAAAGGAGTACTGGACAGTAAAGATGAATTAGAAAAAGCCGCTCATTCTTATCATAACCCTGATCATTCAGTGTTACGAATAGGAATGTCACCTTTGATTGATATTAATCTAGTCAACCATATTCTGATGACATTTCGAACAGCCCACCCAACAATAAATATATATTTTAAAGAATGCTTGCTTGATGATCTTTCTGACAGGATCAATAAGCAACAAATAGACTTTGCAATTATTCCTGAAAATATCAGTATTGTTAATATGGAGGAACAATTTTTCTATGATGAACCTCTGTTTTATTTTCCCCAGGAAGTTGATTCTATCAATCATGACATAAGACCCTACAAGGTTAATGAACTTTCAGAAATACCCATTATCCTTACGGGAGGAGGATGTGGTCTCAATGGCACTTTGGAAGAACTGTTTGAACAAGAAGATTCAAAATTACAAAGCTATCCAGGCCAGGCTCTTAGTTATACCGTAATAGAAGAATGGGCATCTCATGGTATTGGAGCTGGAATATTACCAAAAGCAAAAGTGTCTAAAACGAATACAATGGCTTCACCACTGTATTTGAACAATGGAAAAGCAGCAAAATTTTCATATAAATGGATATGGCATCAGGATATTACAGAAAATAATGATTTAGCTCAGTTTGTGAATTTTATTCAAAATAAAATGCCTTTATTACTTAAAAAACAACTTCGACTTGTTGTTGGATAATAGTTTAATATTCGATATCTGACTTTTCTGTAATCAACGATAATTTTATATTTATTAAAAAAACCTATAACACTTATAAAAAATTATAATTTCTTTTTTATATTCCACCGTTCTATTCTTATCCATAATTTTAACTAAACGTCTGGAATTTTAAAATGAATAGAAAAAATAGTTTAATACTTGTGTTTTCTCTGCTGACAACAACTGCATTAGCCAGTGCCAATGAGCCACCAGAATTTTATCAATTTCGTTCACTGTCATTAGATCTTGCTTCAAAAGCAGCGTGGGCTGCTATAAAGGATTGTCGAAAAAAAGGGTATTCAGTGGCGGTAGCAATTGTTGATCGAGGTGGTAATGCGCAAATTCAACTCAGAGATAGGTTTGCAGGACCACATACACCTGAAACAGCACTTCGAAAAGCATGGACTGCAAATAGTTTTCGTCAATCAACAGCCGATCTGGCAGGACTGTTAGAAGAAAAGAAAATACCGAATCAAGTACCCAATAATCCAGGAGCACTTCTTGTTGGTGGAGGCGTAGTTATTGAAGCTGCCGGAGAAATTATTGGTGCAATAGGAATATCAGGAGCACCTCCTGGAAAATCAGAAAGAGACAGTATTGATGGGGCTTGTGCCTTGGCGGGTATTGAAGCAATTAAAGATGAGTTAGACTTTGCTGAATAACATAATGAGTACGTCTTTAATTTTATATGTGAGTTTGTGAGTTATGGAGAATTAACTCAAATATCAATCCGCTGGTAACTAATTATTGACAATTTGCTTATATCACAGCAAAATGCAAGCAGGCTTGATTGAAGCCTCTGTGTCCGCAGAAAGGGCCGCGCCCATAATTGAGATATACATCGCTTTTTTTATTCCCTTTTCTATCTGGATAGCGGACACAGATATAGAGAAAAGGTAATAATTATGTCAGACAACTCATGCAAAAAAAATACACCTTTCCGCATTAATCTAGAACAACAAAAAAAACGTGCAAAAGAATTATTCAAAGCCTGCCAGTCAGGTGATACTTGTGCCATTGAACGAATTAAAACAAATCACCCTGGTTTTTCCCAAAAGAACTTAATAACATCAATCAAATTAAGTGATGCACAATTGATCATTGCGCGAGAACTAGGCCTGAGTAGCTGGGCAAAGTTGAAAGCTCATACTGAGAAAATGAAAAATTATTTGGAACAAATTCAATCAAAATCAAGCATTCCAGATGCTGAATTGACAACATTACATATTCGTTGTGGAACCGACCTGAAGGCAGTCTTACCCGCAGCAGGATTTACAGGTGATTTTTTAGAGTATTCTGATCCGCTATGCCATGGGCCCGTGAGCACTGATGCAAATGCTATCGAAGTGAGGGCAAAGTTTGTTTGTGAAGCCTATGGGACGAACTTTGATTTGACTCAGGAAAAAGCATTGGCTGATTTCAACAGTGCAGAATTGAAACTGACTCAGGCTAAAAATCAATATCAGCGTATTGTCTTATGGTTTGAACATGATAGTTATGATCAATTAATTCTGGCCAGAATATTAGCCAATTTTTATCAGAAAGGGAAAGCAAAACAGGTAGATTTAATCTCTATAAACAGCTTTCCAGGAGCTGATCGTTTTATCGGCCTGGGACAATTGCCGCCAGAAGCCATTCGCTCATTGTGGACAACTCGGAAAACGGTTACTCAAGCACAGCTTGCACTGGGTAATTCTATATGGCAAGCGTTAGGAAAATCCTCACCTGAACCTCTATATGAGCTCAGTATTTCCAATGAAATTAATAAACTCCCTAATATGGCCAAGGCATTACAGCGTCACCTTCAGGAACTGCCTTCCACAGAAAATGGCTTAAGCTTAACTGAGCAATTAATACTGGAAGCCATTAATGAAAAGGAATTAACGGCAGGACAGCTTTTTTCTTATCTGATGATAGAAAAAGAACCTTTGCCATGGCTCGGTGATATTATGTTTTTATATATTCTGGAATCAATGCAAAAAGCAGAAAAAAAACCTTTTACACTATTGGATAAAGATCAAAATAAAGTATGGCATAAACAACATCTCATAATAACTAAAACAGGCCAGCAACTATTAAAAATGAAAATTGATTGGTTAAAATTAAATTCTCTTGAACGATGGATAGGTGGGGTTCAAATCAGTTCTGAAGCCTCTAAATGCTGGCGTTGGAATCGACAGAAAAACAGACCAGTATTTGAATAAGTTACCTTCCTTGTTAATACAGTTCATACAATGCCAATATCATTTTTCAAATTTTTAAATAGACAAATTTATTCTGCTCTCAATATGAGAGCAGAATAAAATAACCTGTCACTAATCAATTAAGATTTTTCAACAATGTCTTTTTTGGTACTATCAAAAAACTCTAAGACCTGTTGAGTTTCCTTAGCGGGCACATTAAATTTTTTGAGAGTGTTTTTTAAAGCCTTGATAAGAATATTCCAGTCCTCATTATCAATACGCATACCTTCATGGGAAATTTTCATTTCACGTCCAGTATAGTAAAGTGGTCCACCCGATTTTTCAACAATGAAATCAACAATCAATTGTTTTTCACGAACAATTCCGTCTTTACCTCTATGTGCCCAAAAGCGCCCTAATTTCTCATCAGAGGCAATTTGTACCACAACATCATCAACCACTGCACTGATGGCATCAAAACCACCAAGACGTTGGTACAATGAAGCTTCTGGTGAAGTTTTTGTTTCGGCAAAAGAACATGCCGATAGAAAGGTTATCATTACTTGTAATAAGCCTATTATTGCAATTTTTCTAATATTTAAATTCATATTGTCTACTCCTGATATTTGATATTTTTATTTCTTTATAAATAAACGCAATAACAGTGTAAGAATTCATTATGAAAAAGTTAAATTATAAATTTGAATATCATTTATAAATAAAATTAATAAATTACCAATCAATTCTTTGGTAAGGATTAACTATGGATCGGTGGGAACTGTGCAAGATATAGAAAACAATAACTCTGTAAATAAAATTTTTATGAAAATTTGATTAATTTAAAGTCGGGCAAGTTATTATAAACATCATGATATGTCTGATATCTTTCTAATATATCAGTAACAAGCTTTAAAAGCTCTGAGCAAATTTCAGGTAAATCTGCTTCTTGGCTTATATTTACAGGATAAGCTAAAAACGGAGTCATATTCATCATTCAATAACCTATTTTGATTCATAACCTTTACCAGGCATATTTGATGGTCTTGCTTGATAACTCATTTGATTATTTTCTTTCTTGGCTAATAAGTTTTTTCGTTGTTGAGTATATTTCCACCAAGGCTGTGGTTCACTCCCTTGCATAAATTCAACAACTGATATAAAAATATCTAACTCACAGGGGTCAGGATAATTATGAGTTTTCTCTGCAAGTTTTTTATATAAGACTAAAGGGTCTTGATTCATTAAATCTTTGGGATGTTGTATGCCTATCAGCCGTAAATCATCAGCAATTGCTTGACCGATATTGGGCAACATCTCAAGTTTAGAGACTGTTTTTCGATCAGGATTTTTCATAACAAATTAAAATAATTTAATTTTATCTCTATGACTGGATAGAGCACGATACAGAATATTTTTTCCATTTAATTACACCTGCAAAACTTTTAATACACTATTGATATCTTCATCTGATACATCATATTGTTGAGCCCAATCCTGCCATTGCTCAACAGAATTGATTACTTCATCTGCAATTCGTTTAACAACCGTTTTTGGTAAGCCAAAAACTTTACCTTTCGACGCAATTTCACTTGGTTTTGGTGCTGTTGGGCTGTATTGGTAACCTGCAACAGGGTAAGCACCTGTTATCAGTGAAGGAACGATATCATAGGCAGGTGCCATACAATATCCTTCACCATCATAAATTAGACTGAAGTTTCTTTCATGATCATCGGTATTGTTAATAGCACGATTAAATAACATCATTCTTAATAATTGAGTTAAATCC
>JADGEK010000057.1 GCA_016744395.1 Gammaproteobacteria bacterium
CTGAAAGTCGTCACCAAAAAAATTCCAACTCCAGAACAAATGCTGGATCTTATTTTTACCTGGAAAGTGGCAAAATTCGTTAAATCCAATGCCATTGTTTACGCGAAAGACAAACAAACCATTGGTGTCGGCGCAGGTCAGATGAGCCGTGTATATTCAGCCAAAATTGCTGGCATTAAAGCCGCTGATGAAAACCTGGTCGTTCCAGGTTCAGTCATGGCTTCTGATGCGTTCTTCCCATTCCGTGATGGCCTGGATGCCGCAGCTGAAGCTGGAATTACCGCTGTAATACAACCTGGCGGTTCAATGCGCGATCAAGAAGTCATTGGTGCTGCTGATGAGCACGGCATTGCCATGGTCTTCACAGGCATGCGTCACTTTAGGCACTAAAAAAATAGTGTTGAATGCTGAATTAAAAGAAAAATCAAAAGCCGTTTGCCTTTGATTTTTTCTTTTGATGCTATTTCAACATTCAGTATTGCTCTTTTACTGTTTCCGACGACTTTCATTTCATGCAGGATCATTGAATCTGATAAGTTTTCTAGAGGTGTTATTTTTTAGCTTTTGCTTTTGCTTTTGCTTTTGCTTTTCTCCCCAAAAGCTTACTCCCTTACCCAAACAGGCTGTACTCATTCATAATCTTACGAGAGACAACTATAGTTTTTTCATCTCTCTTTACATCTCACCATAACGTCTTCTTTCTCGTTGTTTATAATCATACCTACGCTGATACTCAGCTTCTTCCTGTTTCTTGTGCTCTTTATAGTCTTCCCTACGCGCTTTCTCAGCAGCTTCCCATTCTTTACGGCGCTCATACTCTTTATCGCGCCATTGACGATCATCATCCTTCTTCTTATTTTTATAATACTTACGTCTTTCTTTTTCTCTTTTTTTCTGCGCTTTACGTTGTTCTTTGCTCCATTCTTTTCCCTTATTTCCTTTTCCAGGGTTATTTCCAGAATTTATACCTCGATTCCAATACTTATCATTGTAGTATTGCTCTCTTCTATCATAATACTGACTGTCATAGCGCTCTCGAGCATATTTTTCCTGTTCATATCGATCACGATAATATTTATCTTGTTCATATCGCTCTCTGTAGTTAGGATCACGTCGTTGCTGATCTTTCCTAAAATTTTTATAAAAACGTCCAGAAACAGAATCATCTTCTGGCCTGACAGCTTCATCAACCGAGTCAACCCCCGTAGTCACTGCGGCGCCAATAATAGAGTCCAGAATAGAACTATTTTCAGAGGTTGGGGTAGAAGGTGAAGGTATTGTTTGAGTACTATCAGTGGGTGCATGATCATCCATATAGGAGTAATCTCTTGCAGTTGCAGGCGCAATGAGTGCCACCATTATTACACTCAGAATATATCGGTAAGATTTTCTGTTTATTTTTTTCATATAACGCTCCAGTTCAAACAAATTCTGCTTCTGCAAACAAATTGATATTATAATTATAGCAACTATATTAACAATCACTCTGTGAACCAGCCCTGAACCAAGACCAAAGCTACGTCTTACAAATCCTCTCTAAGCAAGTCTTATTTCGGGTGAAGGCACTGTTAAGAAACAGTAAAGCTCACAAACATTTTACAGTTCTATAGATCAGCTATACGAGCATTGCGATAATTTGGCTTGTCTAAAAGGCCAAACTTTCAGGCAAAAAAAAGCGGCTGAGTCTAAACTCACAGCCGCTTTTGTACCTCCCTTCCAAGCCATTTCTCACTAAGAAAATCCTGCTTGCGGTCAATCCTTAGACCCTATACTCCCTAATCGTTCCCTCTCACACCTTCCCTGAATAAGTAAATTCTTCCTGATTCCTCAATGATAGTGATTTAATTTCCGAATTACCGTCAGAAAACAATGTTCGGTTGAAATAATCCTTATTTCTAAAACCTCAATCATCAGGATAAAGACCTCAGTTGAAGCAACCTGAAGACTCATTCAATGTGAGTATTCTAGCAAAAAACTGTAAACTAGCAATTAGGGTTCACCTGTATAAGAATAGCCTAATCTTTTAATTTACAGTTTGAAATTATTATATTTATGTGGAATTTCAATAAGATATTTTTAGGCGTCCTATTAAGGAATACCCTAAAATAGGGCTTTTTTTAGAGAGTGGAATGCTCTATTCTGTGAGCGGGTTAACAAAGAGTGTATAAAAAGAGTTCTAAAAAAACAGCCTGAACTTAGAAAAAATAATTGAAGCTAAAGTAATTTAAAGGAAACAATCTTCTGCAGCGCAGTTCCATTAATCCCCAATGCTTTTTCCATACTATTCGATTCACTATAGCAGCGAAATTCAGGGGCATTTCCTGAAGGACGAAAATGGATAATATCACCACTTTCAAATGTAATTCTCAAACCATCAAGAGTATTCATCGTAGCAACAGGGCCAAATTGTGGGAAGTCAGCTTCAATACAGCTCTTATTTTCCGCTTCACTTGCTTGTGTATACCGAGCAATCAATTGTTGACTCTTCTGCGTCGCAAAGTCTTTAATTCGATCGCTATATGTATAACGCTGAGGCAATTGAGCAGAGAGATGTGACAAAGAGACTCCTTGTTCAACACTACTGTGTAATAAAGTCAGCAAGACAATGATGGCATCACGAGTTGGCAAAGCACTTAGTAAATAATTATTTTTTCTAATCGGTGTTGCCAGAAGAAAACCACCATTTGCTTCATAGCCTGCAACAGCCGCATAGTGATCTTCAACATAATGATTCATGGCCTCAATAACAAAGGGAGAACCAATGCGAGTGCGCTTAACATCAACAAAAAATCCTGATTTCTCAACGCAGGTATTGGAACTGACAGGGGTAACAACATGATCGATCTGTAAATATTGCGCACATAAAAAGCCCACAATATCACCACGTAACCACTGTCCATTTTCATCACCAATCAACGGCCTGTCAGCATCGCCATCCGTTGAAACAATTGCATCCAGATGGTGTTCAGCAACCCATTGTTTGGCCAGCTCAACATCTTCTTTGCGTACGGCCTCAGTATCAACAGGAATAAACCGTTCCGAGTGCCCCAGTTTAATCACCTCAGCACCAAGTTTTTCCAGTATGTCAGGAATCAAATCCCGAGCAACGCCACTGTGCTGATAGACACCAATTTTTTTCCCTGCCAAAGCATTTTCAGGGAAAAGTGATTGATACCGTTGTTGATATTCTTCAAGTGCAATAGAATCAATCTCAGGTAAAACGTTTTTTGCATCGTTAAAATTTCCCTGAGGATCAAACAACTCTTCAGATAAGTTAACGGCCTCATTTTTTATGATGATTTCATCTTCTTTGAGTATTTCACCTGACAACTTATAAAATTTAATCCCATTTCGGTCATCAGGAATATGGCTTCCAGTCACCATTATGGCAGGACAATCATGGGACAATCCATAAAGTGCCACTGCAGGTGTCGCTATCAGCCCGGTATTAATCACTTTAAAACCACTGTCTGTAATCGCTCTGGCACAAGCATTTAATATTTTTGGTGTACTATTGCGTAAATCACCTGCTAAGGCAATTGCAGCAGTAGACTCATTACTCACTATCAGTTGTTGTGTCTTAAGGAGATATTGAATAAACCCCAAGGTATAGGCATAGCAGA
Source organism: Gammaproteobacteria bacterium (assembly GCA_016744395.1). GTDB lineage: Bacteria > Pseudomonadota > Gammaproteobacteria > GRL18 > GRL18 > GRL18. The sequence continues at coordinate 3,624 of JADGEK010000057.1, forward strand.
CTCTATCCGTCATATCACTGACCAAGCCACGGGCACCACTGGTGCCAAATTTAACCTGGCTGGTTTGCATCAGCTCTTCAATCGTTGTTCGCATTCTTTATCAGCCTATTCTTTATTCAGCAGAGCTTTCTGCATTATCAGATTCCAGGCAATGAGTATCTACTCGCCCATAATGATCGTCAAAACGAACAATATCATCTTCACCAAGATAACTACCCGTTTGAATTTCAATAATTTCCAAAGGAATTACACCAGGATTTTCCAGGCGATGCTTGGTTCCCAAAGGAATATAGTTGGATTGATCTTCGGTCATAATAAATTCTTTTTCACCACAAATAATTTTTGCCGTACCTCTGACCACAACCCAATGTTCCGCTCGATGGTGATGCATCTGCAATGACAATTCTGCTCCTGGGTTAACAATAATTCGCTTCACCTTAAAGCGTTCTGTTTCTTCCAGAGTTTCATAACTGCCCCAGGGACGAAACACTCGCTGGTGTAATAATGCCTCTTCACGTTGACTGCTCTTAAGCTGATTAACAATTTGTTTCACCTCCTGCGAACGAGATTTATCGGCCACAAGAACCGCATCTGACGTTTCTACAACCACACAATTATCCATGCCAATCACAGCAACCATGCGTTCTTCAGAATGAACATAACTATTGGTCACATCGTGTTTTAGAATATCTCCATGCAACACATTACCATCAACATCGCGCTCATTCACTTCCCATAATGCCGACCATGCGCCCACATCATTCCAGTTTGCATCCAGAGGAAGAACAACCGCTTTATCTGTTTTCTCCATAACCGCATAGTCAATTGAATCCGAAGGTGAAGCAGTGAAAGCATCAACACCAAGACGGCAAAAATCCAAATCTTTCATGCCTGCAGATACAGATGCCTTTACCGCACTGTAAATCGCTTGAGAATATAACTCCATTTCTTGCAAAATAGCATTTGCCTGAAACATAAACATGCCGCTGTTCCAATAATATTCGCCACTGTCTAAGTATTTCTGAGCAGTTTCTAGATCGGGTTTCTCAACAAAACGCTCTACTTTATAAGCTTCTTCTTTTTGCCCTGATTGTGGCTCAACCATACCTGCCCGCTTAATATAGCCATAGCCCGTTTCAGCTTTATCCGGCACCACCCCAAAGGTAATTAACTGCCCCTGCTGAGCAACACGATAGCCTGATTCAACGACTTTATGAAATTCTACTTGATTCTGAATCACATGATCAGCTGCCAGAATAAGCATCACATCCTGCCCAGAGTCATTCTTATCCGATTTTTTACCCTGAATATATTCAGCTGCAGCACAAATTGCCGGGGCGGTATTTCGGCCTATCGGCTCCAGAATAATTTTATCAACCTCGACACCAATTTCTTGCATCTGTTGAGCCACTAAAAAGCGGTGATCTTCATTACACACAACAATTGGCTCAGCCAAATCTTTAATCCCTTCAAGCCGAGTCATTGTTTCCTGCAACATAGTCTGCTCACCACACAAGGAGAGAAATTGCTTCGGATTCATCTCACGAGACATAGGCCAAAGTCGAGAACCTGAGCCACCGGACAATATAACTGGGATAATCATATGCTTTATCTCTTTTCTTCTTATAAGTAACTTAAAATTTCAACATTAAAAATTCATCATTTAATATTTTCTTTTGCAGGCATCATAACATCAATTTCAGGATATGCTTCTTTAAATTTACCCTGCAATGCTTGCCTGGCCTCATCATCACCATGAATCAGACGGATTTGTTTCGGTTTATGCCTCATTCGTTTAACAAAATTTAACAAATTAGTCTGATCGGCATGGGCCGAATAGCCACTTAAGGTATGAATATTAGCATTGATGGTATATTTCTTTCTTTTTGACCGTCCTGAAGGTTCTGAGTCATCAAAAAACACATAACCACCCTTGCCGTGTTTCTGAATATCTCGTCCTGGTGTCCCCTGAGCCTGATAGCCTGTAAAAAGGATATCCGTTCGTTCATCACCAAGAAGCGCTTTTAAATAATTAACAATACGACCACTGGTACACATGCCACTGGCAGAAATAACAATGGCAGGTCGAGCGGTTTTTTGTAAATACTGAACGGTATCCATATGAGTAGAATGCTCATTTATTGTTATCAATTGAGAGAAATCCAGTGGGTGCCGTCCCTCTCTCACTCTTTTTTGAGCTTCAGCATCCCAAAAATCTGATAATTGTCGATATTTTTCAGTAAATTCATTGGCCAAGGGTGAATCAACAATAATTTCAATCTCTTCCCACGGATTTTCTATAATACTCTTGCCTTTCTTTAGAAGAGTCCTGGAGTTAAGAGCAATAATATTTTCCAACTCGTACAACAACTCCTGGGTACGGCCAATACTAAAAGCAGGGATTAACACCACCCCTCTGTTTTTTACTGCTCGTTCAATTATTTTCTTTAAATGCGCTTGCCGATGACGACGATTCGCATGAATTTTATCACCATAAGTACTTTCGATGACCAGTTGATCGCAGCTATAAGGCGACTTTGGCGCTGGAAGCAAGGGGGCATAGGGCGCACCTAAGTCTCCACTAAAAACAATTTTCTGCTTTCTCTGTGTCTGAGTTTGAGCCAAAGTCTTAGAATCAGTCTCTGATTGCAAAATTTCACACTCCACATAGGCTGAGCCCAATATGTGCCCCGCAGGTTTCAGTTTAATCGCCAATTTATGCTGAGTGTTTTTCAATTCTATCGATGTTTTCTGGCCATAGTCTAAAGGGACTAACATGGCTTTAATATGTTGAATAAATTTACTGATCAGATGGCGATTTTTAGTAAAACCAATTTTTACCGCATCTTCAAGCACATCTGGAAGTAGTATAGCAGTGGCCTGAGAGCAAAAAATAGGCCCATCAAAGCCAGCAGCCAAAAGATAAGGAATCCGTCCAACATGATCAATGTGCACATGAGTCACAATAAGCGCCTGTACAGCTTTAAGGGGGAAATCAATAGCCATCTGGTCATGATGAGACCCACTGGGAGAAGTCTCAGCTCCTTGAAACAGGCCACAATCAATTAGAATACTATTGTTACTATCAATATGCAGTTCATGACATGAGCCTGTGACACCATTGACTGCACCATGGTGAGAAATTTTTGCAAGAGCCATTGTCCTAAGTTTTATCCTTATATACTTTAAACGTTAACACTTTTAAAAAGCGGTAGATCAAAATCCTTCATCAACTGACCCGCTTCCTGCATTATATAGTCGTTAAAAACCATGGCAATAGGAGATAATCGTTTTCCTTCCCGTTGTACGACATACCAATTACGATAAATAGGAAATCCTTCTGCCGCGATTATTTTTAATGTTTTTGCCTTCAATTCCAGTTCAAGTGTATGCAATGAGACAATCGCCAGGCCAAGACCCTCTTCAGCGGCATGTTTAATGGCACGGTTGTTACTCATATCCATTTTGGTTTTAAATTCCAGCTCATGCTCAGTAAAAAATCGCTCTGCTGCACTACGAGTCCCTGAGCCCTGCTCTCGAACAACAAACTCTTCATTTGCTATCTCCTGCAAAGAAACATGCTCCCTATCCGCTAAATAATGATGTGGATGAGACACGATAACCAGTGGGTTTTCAAGAAAGGGGGCTGACTGTAAATTATGTCCTTCAGGTGGGCTTCCCATAATCACCAGATCACATTCATTTTTTTCAAGCAAATCGAGTAATGAACTTCGATTGGTGACATCCAGGCTGATACTTATTTTCGGGTAAAACTTTGCAAAGCGCGCCAATAAGCGGATCACAAAATGGTTTGCAGTACTAGCAACAGCCAATTTTAAATGCCCACGCTTCATGGACTTCATCTGGTCGATGGTTTCTTCTAAATCCACTAGCTGTTGCATCGTACTGCGAGCATAATCCTGCATTTCCAGGCCAACTTCGGTCAAGTAGAGTTTTTTACCCAATTTTTCAATAAGAGGCGTATTGGTCTGCTCTTCCAACTGTTTAATCTGCATAGAAACTGCGGGTTGTGATAGATGAAGCTCTTTGGCTGCATTGGTATAGTTAAGATGCCTGGCAACCGCTTCAAAGACTTTAAGTTGTCGAAAGGTCAAATTCATTGATATAAATTCTCATTCCATGGTCCGTATTAACAAGATAGACTCAATTTAAACGGCCTATTTAATCACTAAATAGTACATTCAATAATACATAAGAAATACCTTATGGTAAACATAAATAATTAAAGTTTTACTTTATAGTTAAAAATTTGTATATTCTATTTCAGATTTTACATGGGATTTAACTTTACCCAACGAAATGATTTAAAAAAAGTACTTTAACCAGTATTCAGTTTCGTAAAGACAGTTTATAAACTCAGTGGTCGTTCTTGTAAGACAATTTTTGTAAAACAAAGAGCACCGTCGAGTCACAAGAAATTTAATTAAGGAGTCCAAAATGGATCAATCCGCACGTTATGCTGATTTAAGTTTAGATGAAGATACGTTAATTGCCGATGGTGGCCACATACTAGTTGCCTATACTATGCACCCGATGCCTGGTTTTGGTGGCTATTTAGAGACCGCTGCTCACTTTGCAGCTGAATCATCAACTGGTACCAACGTTGAAGTTTCAACTACTGATGACTTCACTAAAGACCTTGATGCAATGGTCTATGAGATAGACGAAGCAAAAGGCATTATGAAAATTGCTTATCCTAATGATCTTTTTGACCGCAATGTCATTGATGGTCGTGCCATGGTTGTTTCTTTCTTGACTCTTGCTATTGGTAACAACCAGGGTATGGGTGATGTTCAAGACGCACAGATGCAAGATTTCTATGTACCGCCTGCTATGCTAGCTCTTTTTGACGGTCCATCTGTTGATATCACTGATATGTGGAACCTTTTAGGTCGTTCCAGAACTGAAGGTGGTTATATTGCTGGTACTATCATCAAGCCTAAGCTTGGTTTACGTCCAGAGCCTTTTGCAGAAGCAGCTTACCAGTTCTGGTTAGGCGGTGACTTCATTAAAAATGATGAGCCTCAAGGTAACCAGGTTTTCTGTCCTATGAAGAAAGTTTTACCTTTAGTCCGTGATGCAATGAAACGTGCACAGGACGAGACTGGCGAAGCTAAAATCTTCTCTATGAATATCACTGCTGATGACCACAATGAAATGTGTGCTCGTGCTGACTTCGGTCTAGAGACATTTGGTGTCGATGCACCTCGTCTGGCATTCTTAGTTGATGGTTATGTTGGTGGTCCAGGTATGGTCACAACAGCTCGTCGTCAATACCCAAGCCAGTATTTACATTATCACCGCGCTGGTCATGGTGCAATCACTTCACCTTCAGCGGTTCGTGGTTATACTGCATTTGTACTTGCTAAACTTTCTCGTCTTATGGGAGCTTCTGGTATCCACGTGGGTACAATGGGTTACGGTAAGATGGAAGGTGGTGCAGACGATAGAAACATCGCTTACATGATCGAACGTGATAGTGCTGATGGTCCTTTCTATCATCAGGAATGGCGTGGAATGAAGCCAACTACACCAATTATCTCTGGTGGTATGAACGCTTTACGTCTACCTGGTTTCTTCGAGAACTTAGGTCACGGTAACGTCATCAACACTTCTGGTGGTGGTTCTTACGGACACATCGATTCTCCAGCAGCGGGTGCAACCTCTTTACGTCAGTCTTATGATTGTTGGAAAGCAGGCGCTGACCCAATTGAATATGCGAAAGAGCATAAAGAATTTGCTCGTGCATTTGAGTCATTCCCAGGTGATGCTGATTCAATCTTCCCAGGTTGGAGAGACAAGCTAGGCGTTCATAAATAAAGTGAACATTAGCTTTAAGGGTTGAAGGGACTTTAAGAGTGCTTCAACCCTCAGTACTAAAATTAAAAGCCCCTGATTTTAGGGGCTTTTTTTTTCAAAGCCCGATTCAATCCATAAGAGCAACATATAGTCATAACAAAATAGATCCTCTTTGCCTTGTTTTATTATTTTTTTAACAATAAGTAAGACAATACAAAGATGATTTAATCCGTAACAATAACGAAGCAATCAGCTCTTAACAAGCAATGCGAGCAAAACTGCTGATATAAAACCACTAATAGGTGAATAAGAATGAGTGATCAAAATATTGAGCAATACTTAATTAATGACGAGCCTTTTTATCAAGCACAAGATAATGAAGTGGCACTATATGAAGCAGCCTATAACGGGCGTTTACCCGTTATGATTAAAGGCCCGACGGGTTGTGGTAAGTCTCGCTTTATTGAACACATGGCATGGAAATTACAAAAACCATTAATTACTGTGGCCTGTAATGAAGATATGACCGCTTCTGATCTAGTCGGTCGTTACTTATTGGATGCCAATGGTACACGCTGGTTAGATGGGCCATTAACCATTGCCGCTCGTATTGGCGCAATTTGTTATTTAGATGAAATCGTTGAAGCTCGCCAGGATACGACTGTTGTGATTCACCCTTTAACAGATCATCGTCGCAACCTGCCTTTAGATAAAAAAGGTGAGCTGATTAACGCACACCCTGATTTTCAACTCGTCATTTCTTATAACCCAGGTTATCAGAGCTTAATGAAAGACTTGAAACAGTCTACAAAGCAACGTTTTACGGCTTTAGATTTTGATTACCCAAGTGCTGCTACAGAAGCAAAAATCATTGCCAAAGAAGCGAATATTGATACAGAGACTGCCTCTAAATTAGTAAAAATTGCAGAAGCAGCCAGAAACTTAAAAGGTCATGGCCTGGATGAAGGTATTTCTACCCGCTTAATGGTTTATGCCGCACAATTGATGAATGAAGGCGTTGGTCAGGCTGATGCTTGTCGTATGGCCCTCGTCAGACCCATTACTGATGATGCGGATATTCGCGGTACACTAAACCATGCCGTTGATGCGGTCTTTGGTTAAAAAAAGAGTTAAAAAAGGGTTAAGCAGGTATGAATAGCATCGACGTCAGTGTTGATTTTTCTTTCCAGGGAGAGCATTACACCCCTGTAATCACCATTGATCTGGATATTTTTGTCCAGCAAGAACAACCCACATCATTTCATCGTCTGATTGCTAATCAACATGAAATTGATTGCTATTCCTACTTATATGAAGTCTTGGAGTCCAGCGCTATTTCTTATGCCAATCCACAAGGTTTGGCAGTAGAGCACATACAAAACAATCATTTTGATTTGGATGCTTATACCAGGCAAGCCAAAGAAAACAAACTGATCGATGCACTTTTAGAAATTGCACAAGAAGAAATGAATATCTCTGACTTTGCTAATAATCAATCACTTAAAAATGCTTTATTGCAGGCTTATAAACTTGGCAACCGCTAAGCATCTTTAGCCATTAAGAGGTTTGAAGACAATAACAGGCTTCAGCCAATATGAGCCTTCCGCTAATAAAGAGTTAAGTAACATTCGGGTACACAGCATGGATCAAGAATTACTAGAGCAATACCGAAATCAATTAAAATGCAGCTTCGAGCAGCTCGACGATACCTTTGAAGACTGTATGCTTGAAGCCTTTACTTCCCTGAGCGATCAAGGGATCAAAGATTACCTCAAAGGTGCTTCATTAGTTTGTATGATTGGACGTGGTTTTGAACCCGTACTGGTCTACCTTGAAGAAATGCCTCAAGTGGCTAAAATATTGGGTGAAAACTGCTTAAGCACTGTTTCTCAAGCTGTATGGGAACTATCACGCTCACCTAACGGTAACTCAATCCCTCCTTTTTTAAATTCAGTTGCCGAAGCCGCTCGCCGTCTGGGCAGTGAGGAATTATTTCAAAAGTACCTCGATCTGTTATTTGATTTAGCAGAGAAAACAACCGGATCAATTCATGGACATCACACCACATTCCCAAGTCCTGGACTGCCGCTGCTGCTGGCTAATGTTCCTTATTTACTAAACCAGTTATCCCTTGAAGGTCTGCAGAACTGGGTTGATTATGGTATCCGTAATTACCCTGATCATCCTGAACGTCAGGAGAATTATTTCTCACTGCAATCAGCCGATAGTAAAGCCATTTTACAGCGTGAGCGTCATGGTACATTATTTATTGATAATGAACGAAAGCTTAATTTATATCTCAAAGCCTTATGGGATGTAAAATTCTACATGATCCCTTATTCTACGGGTTTTGATGAGCTGCGTAAGCCAGTCCCCTATTTTGATAACTTAGGGGTTCGTGTGCCTGATGTTTTAGATGACGTAATGGATGAAAGCACAAAAATAGTGACTGCCAAAGGCATTGATCGTTATCGTGCGATTCTGTCACATATTGTCGCTCATAAACGCTGGTCAACGCCTATAGTTGCCGATAATTTCAGCCCTTTTCAGCGCGTTGCCATTGAAACACTTGAAGATTCACGAGTGGAATTGTTAGCCATGCGAATCTATCCTGGCTTACGCTCAATTTACACATCGTTACATCCTCGCCCCATAGAGGATGACTGTGATAATGAAGTAGAGTCTTGTATTCGACACCGTTTAGCAATGCTCTCTTATGCAATTTTGAATCCTGATCATGGTTATAGTAACCCCGATATACTTGAGTGTCGCGAACAGTTCTTTGACGCCATGCAGGATGGTGAATCCAGTACCTCAGAAATGGCTTCTATTGCAATTTCTTTTATCGCAAAAACACGTCGTCAAACTGATCAATTAGCAAAAATGTACTTTAAAGATACAGAAATAGACTATCGTGATGAAAACCGTCATCTGTGGATTTATATTGAGCTCAGTGATGATGAGGAAATGTTTGAAGATAGCAAAAAACAAGCGAAAAAAGAGGAAGAAGAGGAAGATAATGGTCTGCCACCCCGTCACTATCATGAGTGGGACTATAATACCAAATCTTACCGCCCGGATTGGGTGAGTCTGTATGAAACACTGCACCCACCAGGAAACCCGGCTGACATTGATGCCTTATTAGAAAAACATGCATTACTCGCTAAACGTCTGAAACAATTGCTGGACTTATTAAAGCCTCAACAATACGTTCGTATTCGCTATCAGGAAGACGGCAGTGAACTGGATTTAGATACTGCCATACGTTCTTTAATTGATTATAAAAGTGGTTCGACTCCTGACCCACGAATTAACATGAGTCATAAACATGATGGACGTGATATTGCCGTCATGCTGTTATTAGACTTATCTGCCTCATTGAATGAAACCCCTCCAGGCAGTGACAAAACTATTTTAGAACTCAGTCAGGAGGCAGTTGCCTTACTGTCCTATGCAATTGAGCACCTAGGTGATCAATTTGCTATTGCAGGCTTTTCATCTAATACACGTCATGAAGTCCGTTATCAACACATCAAAGGTTATAGCGAGCACTGGGGTGACGATGTCAAAGCCCGACTGGCTGCAATTGAAGCTGGTTATTCAACTCGTATGGGCGCTGCCTTACGTCATGCCTCTCATTATTTAGGAAACTGTCAGGCTGATAAAAAACTACTGTTAGTCCTGACTGATGGTGAACCCGCTGATATTGATGTCAGTGATTCAAAATTATTAATCGAAGACACGCGAAAGGCGGTTCAAGAATTGGATCAAGATGGCATTTACACCTTTTGTATCAACCTCGATCCTCATGCCGATGAGTATGTACAGGATATATTTGGCAAGCAATTTTTAGTCATTGATAAAGTTGAACAATTACCTGAAAAACTACCCTACTTGTTCATGACTTTGACAGGCTGAACAAGTGCTTGAATGTCTGTGCTTATTGAAAAATGTTTCACTGCAAAAGTAGTGAAACTGACCAGCTAAAGAGATACAGATACCAGTGAGTAAAAATAAATTCGTTTTTTCTTGAAGAATCCATCAGCACGCCATACTATTATCCAATAATAGACATTCAGTACCAGAACCCCATTTTCAAAGGAAAGAGCTCCCTGACGATTAGTGCAACTTAGAAATTAATTCTTAGAACCATTTATCCTGGTGATCTTGAACTCTTCCAAAGTATTACCAATCGCTTTGGATACATAATTATGGAAAAATAAATGGCGACCAAAATCAGCATCAATATCGATCTGACCCGCTCCAACCGAATTACTTCCCATGATGACTCTCTGACTCATCAAGTTGTTTCGAAAAAAGCAAAACCAAGTGAATACAAATATCGTTACGATAGAATCTTTGTAGTGCTTATTAGCATTTTTGCTGTATTGGTTATCAGCCTTTACCTGATATTTTCAAAAGGTGAAAATATTGCTTATGAGCTTCCAAAAAGCAAACCCATACACGATATTATTATTAAAGAAAAACACTTATCAATTCCTACACCCATCCCCCAAAAACCTTACAAACATCTAATATACGTTTATTATGAAGAAATTAACGTATTGGAAACCTTTAAATTTCCTTTAAAAAAACAAGCATCTAAAATTCAAACGGTTAATTTGAAAGAGGTAGAGCCTGAATCAGAGTCTAAGCCTGAATCAGAGTCTAAACCTGAGCCAGAGTCTAAACCTGAACCAGAGTCTAAACCTGAGCCAGAGTCTAAACCTGAGCCAGAGTCTAAGCCTGAACCAGAGTCTAAGCCTGAGTCAGAATCTAAACCTGAGCCAGGGCTTACAATAAAATCGAACTCCAAACCAGACTCATTAAATGCGATAAATAAGCAATTTATTCAAATCAATTCTAAGGATTTGAGCCGTGTAAAACTGGTCAGTAATATCTACAAAAAAGAACCTGTTAATGAACTCTCTTATATAGTCATTGGTAATAAAGACAGTGCAAAAAAGACTTATCTATTTACACAAATTGATAATAGTGTTGGCAAAAATATTGAACATCAATGGTGGTATAATGGAAAAATGGTACATAAAAGAAAATTTCCAATTTTAGGTAAGCGCTGGCGTTGTTATTCCAGTAAGAATATAGGCCGATTCCAACAGGGTGAATGGCTAATTAAAGTAGTTGATGAAAATAGCAAGATATTATCAACAGTCAATTTTATATACCAAATTAATTAAAATGGTTAAGTTATTTCTAAGACCAGATCATTTATTGCTCAAGCTTACGTAAAAACCTGATAGATGGCACACATAAGGTGGTTGTCTACAATAAAACGGCTGGTGAGTGTCATTTACAATAGTCATCATTAATCAATACGAAAATTAAACGCTTAATTTGTAGAAGTTGACAGAGTACACGCATTAATTTTGCTCAGTTGCAGAGCATCACAGCCAGCTCCGCCTTACCCGATTGACCTGAATTAATGTGCTTCATCCCAGTTATCACCAATGCCAGCTTCAACTATTAATGGCACTTTTAGCGCAGCAGCATCACTCATGATACTTATTATTTTAGTCACAGAGCCCTCCAGGATATTATCCGGCACTTCAAAGACCAATTCATCATGAACTTGCATGGTCATAACAATACCATCAAAAGCTTGCCCTGAAATGGCTTCAGTGGCTAACCATTGATCCATTGCAAACATTGCCCGCTTAATAATATCAGCCGCACTACCCTGCATAGGTGCATTAATGGCGGTACGTTCTGCATATTGGCGACGCTGACCATTGCGCGAATTAATTTCTGGAATATACAATCGACGACCAAAAACAGTTTCCACATAGCCTTGTTCTTTGGCCAGTTCACGCATTCTGTCCATATAATCTTTCACGCCAGGATAGCGAGCAAAGTAAAGATCAATGTATCCCTGTGCATCTTTACGACCAATATCCAATTGTTTGGCCAGACCAAAGGCTGACATGCCGTAGATCAAGCCAAAGTTAATCGCTTTAGCACTACGTCGCTGTTCTGTACTGACGCTTTCAAGCTCTGTTCCAAAAACTTCAGAGGCTGTTGCACGGTGGACATCTAAGCCCTGTTCAAAGGCCGTCAACAAGCCTTTATCCTCTGAGAGGTGAGCCATAATGCGCAATTCGATTTGAGAATAATCCGCAGCAACAATTTTCTTAGCTGAAGGCGCAACAAAAGCCTGACGAACTTTGCGCCCCTGTGCTGTTCGTATTGGAATGTTCTGTAAATTCGGTTCCGTTGAAGAAAGGCGTCCCGTCACGGCAACAGCCTGATTGTAAGAAGTATGGACACGCCCTGTCTTGGTATCAATCTGTAATGGCAGCTTGTCAGTATAGGTGGATTTTAATTTGGCCAATGAGCGGTGTTCTAAAATCAGTTTGGGCATAGGATAATCCAATGCTAATTCCTGTAAAACAGATTCTGATGTCGATGGCTGTCCTTTTGGCGTTTTTGATTTAACAGGCAAGCCCATTTTTTCAAAAAGAATGGTTTGAATTTGCTTAGGGGATGCCATATTAAACGCATCACCCGCCATTTCAAATGCTTCTGTTTCAATTGTCTTGAGCTGTTGCGCAATATCCTGACTTTGCTGGTGCAATAAATTGGCATCAACCAACACACCATTTCGTTCAATACGAGATAAAACCGATAATAGTGGTAATTCGACTTCAGAAAACAGTTTTTTCAGACCTTCCTGCGCCTGTAATTTTGGCCATAAAGTTTCATGTAAACGCAATGTAATATCAGCATCTTCAGCAGCATAGGGTGCCGCTTGAGCAACAGGCACGTCATCAAAACGTAATTGTTTCACCCCTTTGCCCGCGACATCTTCATATTTTGTCGTTTGATAGCTCAAATATTTAAGTGCTAAAGCATCCATATTATGACGAGTAGCGGTACTGTCCAGAACGTAGGACTCCAGCATGGTATCAAAGGCAATTCCCTGTAGATCAATACCATGATTTAATAGCACATTGCGATCATACTTTAAATTTTGTCCAACTTTAGCCTTATCAGGATCTTCAAGCAACGGTTTCAAACGTTGCAACACCTCAGTTCGATCCAATTGCTCTGGTACCTCAACATCCTTATGTATTAATGGAACATAGACAGCCTTGCCGCTTTCTACAGCAAAAGAAACACCGACAATTTCTGCCTGCATATAATCCAGAGAAGTGGTTTCGGTATCAAAAGCAATCAAGTCTGACTGCTGCAGTCGATTTTCCCAGACATCAAAGGTTTCCCAGTCTGTAATTGTGGTATATTCACCGCTCTCATTGCTCTGAGGAGCGCCATCCTCATCCATCAGCATTTCCTGTTGCTCGCCCACAACTTCGTTACTCTGTTCCCTTTTTAAGAGTTGAGATAACCAGGTTTTAAATTCTAACTCACTATAAAGTGCTTTCAGCTTTCCTGCATCTGGTTCAATCATAAGAAGTTGTTCAACAGTCTCATCCATTTCAACATCCAATTTAATCGTCACTAATTGATAGGACAATTTCAATTGCTCTACCGAAGCCCGTAAATTTTCACCCACTTTTCCCTTGAAAGCCTCGGCATTATCAATAATATTCGCCACACTCTCATATTCCATCAGCCATTTAACCGCTGTTTTGGGGCCGACCTTTGCGACGCCTGGAACATTGTCAGATGTATCACCAATTAAGGACAAATAGTCTTTGATTTGCTCAGGTGTTACACCAAATTTTTTCTTAACACCCTCAATATCCATTACCTGATTTTTCATGGTATCAACGAGAGAGACCTGTTTATTAACCAATTGAGCCATATCCTTATCGCCCGTTGAAATCACCACATCAAGGCCTTGTTCAGCCGCCTGTACAGCCAAGGTACCAATGACATCATCGGCTTCCACACCAGGAATGGCAATCAGAGGAAAACCCAATGCTCGAATCACCTCATGCAATGGTTCAATCTGGCAACGTAAATCATCAGGCATTGAGGCACGATTGGCCTTATATTCAGGGTACATATCATCACGAAACGTCTTGCCTTTGGCATCAAAAATCATGGCAACTCTTTGTGTCGGATAGTCACTGCGCAAGCGTTTGAGCATATTCACTACACCATACACCGCACCTGTGGGCATACCTTTAGAATTATTTAAACCCGGCATCGCATGAAAAGCACGATAGAGATAGGAAGAGCCATCCACTAACACCAATTGTTTTTCAGGTACAGAATTTTCAGTGTTTGTTGTCGTGCCTGGCATAGTTATTTTAATCCTGTTATTTATAATCAATGACTGAATAGAGTGTTGAATTATCTTAAACGAGCATGGATTATACTGCCTAATGAAGCATTGAGTAAATAAGACCTAAATTTGTCATTAAATCACTGCTCCAAATTAACCATTTTTTTTGTCATATTGTTTATTTTTTTTCCATCCCCATTTCCAATGTATGGACATATCAGCACTTAAAAAGTTACTTGATCAAGGTCAGGATAGCGTCATTTTACGTTTTGGCTTAGGCAATGCTTTGTTTAAATCAGGACAAGCAGCAGAAGCAATTCCTCACTTAAAAGCCGCTATTGAATTTGATCCTGAGTATTCAGCTGCCTGGAAAATTCTAGGCAAGGCATTAGTTGAAGCTGGAGATAAAGAAGAAGCGATTAAAGTCTATGAAAAAGGTTTAGCAGTGGCCGATAAAAAAGGGGATCGACAAGCGGTTAAAGAAATTAATGTATTTTTAAAACGTCTGTTGAAATAGAACAACACCAATGGAGCCCTTATCTAAACATCAGTCATTGCAAACTATCCTGGCCTATCACCAGAGAACTAAACATCATTTTCAACGTTATGCATCTGGTCCTGATGGTCTGGACTGGAAGCATCAACCTGAAGCCTTTCGCACATTTAAGGGTTGTACAGAGCTTAAATTACCCTTACTAAAACAAGCAACGGATGTTGTCTACAACGATTTATACCACCCCGATAAAATATCACCTCAAACTCTATCAATAAAAAATATTGCCCAACTATTGGAACTATCACTTGGACTCTCTGCGTGGAAACAATATGGAGACAACCGATGGGCACTTCGTTGTAACCCTTCAAGCGGCAATTTACATCCAACAGAATCTTATATTATTATCGAAAATTGTGAGGGAATTTCAAATGGTGTGCATCACTATGTGAGTCGCGATCACATCCTTGAGCAACGCTGTCAATTTAGCAATAAAGAAGCATTATTGCCTGATAATTGTTTTCTCATCGGTTTATCTTCAATACATTGGCGCGAGGCCTGGAAATATGGCGAACGTGCCTTTCGTTATTGTCAGCTTGATGCAGGACATGCTATTGCATCCATTCGTTATGCAGCTGCAACCTTAGGCTGGCAAGTTCAAATTTTAACGTCTGCAAGTGATGCACAAATTGAAACCATTTTAGGTCTCAATAATGACCATGACTTTAACTCGGCAGAGCGTGAGCATTCGGACCTGATGCTGCTCATAAGAACACATCCGGATAAATCGTTTGAGGACTTTTTTTCATTGAAAAAAATCGCTGAAATTGCGCACAATGGGCACTGGTATGGTCAAGCAAATATTCTTTCATCACAACATCTTGATGACTGGCCAATCATTGCTGAGGTCACTTTAGCCAGTTTAAAACCAGAAACAGATGAGTCCTCGTGGCAACTGCCTGTTTTACCCCAGCTCAATATGACTTCCGATAACAATTCAGCTCAGGCAGCTAGTGCTTTGATTAAACAAAGACGCAGCGCACAAGAGTTTGACATCAGTTATTTCACCAAGCAAAATTCAACTGCGACAAAGGCAGTCAACGAACCATTATTCACTGATAAAACATTATACCGAATGTTAGATCGCACTTTATCCCGTCTTAATACACCACCAATGGACAGCATTTCATGGAAGCCAGCAATACACTTACTTCTGTTTGTTCACCACATCGAAGGTATTGAATCAGGCTTGTATTTATTCTTACGCAATGACGAGGCAAAAAAGACATTTCAAACTCGATTAAAACCAGATTATGAATGGCTTAAACCCCACAACTGTCCAGCACATCTGTCATTATTTCGTTTAATTTCTGGTGATGCCAGAGAAGCGGCAAAAACTCTCTCCTGTCATCAGGAAATAGCCCGAGACGGCGTCATTAGTTTTGGCATGTTAGCAGAGTATGAGTCAAATTTAACTCACAGCCCCTGGATTTACCGACAGCTATTCTGGGAAGCTGGTATTCTGGGACAAATACTGTATCTTGAAGCAGAATCAGTCGGACTTCGTGGCACAGGCATTGGCTGTTATTTTGACGATGGTGTACATGAATTAATTGGTTTGTCAGAAGATGACCATACTTTTCAAAGTCTATATCACTTCACCATTGGTAAGGCATTAGCCGATAATCGATTACAAACACTTCCACCTTATGCACATTTGCAACGTAGTAATTGAGTAAAGGAATAATACATGACTGAAATAGATAAAATGGACCGCTTTTTAAATATAAGCAGTCAAGCAAATGAACCTCGGACCGTTATTTCAAATTGTCTCGATCAACTTGAAGGCATTCCTGCAGAGTTTAACTTTGCTTTTATTTATGCAACCGATGCCCTGTCCAGTGAATACCCCGATTTACTGCAACAATGTAAGAAAAAAACAGGCATTGAACATTGGCTTGGCACCCTTGGTGCCGGGATTATTGCATCAGGTCAAGAATATTATGATCAACCTGCAGTCAGTATTATGCTGGCAAAATTTGCTCCCGATGAATTCACAATGCTTCCTCTGATCAAAAATATCAGTGACATGGACTCACTCAAATGGTCAAACAATTATTTAACAAACTTTGGTATTATTCATGGCGACCCGTTTCACCAACAAACACAGTACCTTATTGAAGAGATCCAGCAACAAATCCCTGAATGCTTTCTTGTCGGTGGCTTAACATCATCCCGGGACAAACAATATCAGGTGGCTGATGAAGTCGCCACTGGTGGGGTCTCAGGTGTATTTTTTTCAGAAAACGTGCCCGTATTAACCAATCTAAGCCAGGGATGTCGTCCAATTGGTGAAAAACACACCATTACCCGAGCACAAGAAAACAGGGCATACAATTTGAGCACTGTGGAGAAAAAAAGTGAGCCCGCGCTGGATGTCTTGATGCGAGAGTACAATATGGCTTCTATCGATGACTTAAAAGAACGTGCTGGAGAAGTTTTTACTGGTTTGTGCATCACAGGCAGTGATCAAAATGATTATACCGTACGTAACCTGGTCGGAGTCGATCTGGAAAAGAGAGTATTTGCCATCAATGACATGCTCACTGAAGGCAGTGAAATGATATTTTGTGAGCGCAGTGATCAAACTGCAATTGATGATATGCAGCATATGCTGGATAAAATTGCTGGCCGTCTAAAGCAAAAGCCGAAAGGCGGAATTTACATTTCTTGTCTTGGACGTGGCCGAGAGCAATTTGGCCATCATTCTGAAGAGATAAAAATGATACATAACACCCTGGGGGATTTTCCTTTGACAGGCTTCTTTGCCAATGGTGAAATTCATCATAATAAGTTATATGGTTATACAGGCGTACTCACCCTTTTCATCTAGGGATTCATCAACACTCAGGTTAATCTCTTTATGGGTCATCCAGTGCATATAAGTTACTGATCTTTTTTATTTTTAAATGAAGGGACTCATTCATTTGAGTAACAAATGACGACTAATCAACTGAGAGTCTCTGCAATCTTATCCATTGCTATTGCTAATTTAAAATCTTTATCACTGATCCCGCCCGCTTCATGTGTGGTTAAATCAACCACCACTTTTTTATAAACATTAAACCACTCAGGATGATGGTTAGAGCGCTCAGCAATCAGTGCCACCTGAGTCATAAACCCAAATGCCTGTACAAAATCACTGAATACAAATTCACAATGAAGCTTATGATCTTTCAAAGCCCATTGTTGGTTTTCTGAAATAAAGGCCAGCACCTGGTCTTCAGTGGATTTTAAACTGTCCATAACATTCAATCTTTACCTAAGTTGAATTTTAACCTGCATCGATACCTTCATCGACATTATTACCCACATCACAGCTAAAATCCTTACCTGGGCACTCAACTGGAATATCTTCATAGGCTTGTCTGTTTTTTTCACTTTCAAAATAGATCGTCAAGTCATTATAGTGTGTGCCTTCTACAAGGTAGGGTTTCCCTTCCAGGTCGGTAACTTCATGTAAAGAAATGGGATCAGTTGTACATAGTCTGTGCTGCATCATGAGAGATTCTCCTGTCCGATTAAAAAAGAGGTTTACATAATAAACATAGAATAACCAAGTAAAACAATCAAGTATATATTTAGAAATGTATCCACTTCAGCATTTATTGAATCTCATAAAATATAGGTAATTTCAAACAACAGTTACAGATATTGATACTGAGAAAATAATACTTGACCATTTAAGTCAGTTATCATTAAATACTACTTTATATATTTTAAAGATGGTATTGATATGCAAGAAATGAGTCCACAGCAAATTCATGAGTATTTAGAAACAACCAGTAGCAAACCGTTGTTGCTGGATGTTCGTGAAGCCTGGGAATATGATATTTGCCATATAAAAGGTTCAGAGCTGATCCCCATGCAGACCATCCCTAAGCAACTGGACAAGTTGGATCCCAATCAGGAAATTATAGTGATTTGCCACCATGGCATTCGCAGCCGCATGGTAGGGCAGTATTTAGAGCAGGCACAATTTAAGAATATCACCAATCTTTCAGGCGGTGTAGCAGCTTGGGCACAAGACGTCGATCAGACGATGCCAACATACCGATAAGCCGAGAAAGAGGTCGATTAAACACACTGATCTCACACACAAATCCACTCATGAATGAAACCAATCCCTATTTACTGCAATATGCCCATAACCCCGTACAATGGCATCCCTGAAATGCAGAGTCTCTGACATTAGCCAAACAACAGAACAAACCCAATCTTCTTTCCATTGGCTATTCTGCCTGCCATTATCGTCATGTAATGGCGCACGAATCTTTTAAAAATGAAACTATTGCCAAATTAAAGGGGACGGAATAGCCTATATCTGCTCTGGATCTCAGTGCAACGCACCTATTAGCTCATTAGATGAACTTATTTCAGAATTTACTCAATAGGAGTATATAGAAAATGTGTTTCACAGCGATCTATTTGAGTTGTTTATTAATAACAATAGAGACAGGCTTTTCCAGCTTTTGCCATTCTATGACAGCCGTTTCACCAATGAGGTCACCAGGCTGAGTTATAGCATTGCCACTGGCTGAAATGCGTGCCAGAAAAATAACTTGTGGAAATGTTGCTAATGACATTTGTGGCATCATCGCCATACTGGCGTCCAACTGCGTCTCAAGTGGTAGTTGACTTGCTTTAAGGCTCACGATCGCTAAAGGCATTCGTGGGCCTTGAGCAGCACGGGCATAAACAAAAAGCGTATGCTCAGGATCTAAGCTCTTTTGTAACACAGGGTCAAGACTCACATGCAGTGTGACACTTTTATTGATGCCGTCATTTGATAAAGAAGGAGTGGATAATATGAGGGAAAGAAAAAAACTGTATAAAAATATTCTAGTACCTATCTTTAAACTTGTTTTTAAGTCTTTCTTCATTGCACAACTAAATAAGAAATTCATAAAGTCTGAACATTCCTCTTTCTATGGAGACCATTTGAGGCCTGAACAATTAATTTTGTCTTGGTACGTAACCCACCCAGCGAGCCCCTTCAAGTATTTTTTCAACATGATTTGTATCAGTAACCGTAACCGTATGATCTCCATGGACAATCACACTGACAATGTCATCTTCACCCGCATTAACACGTGTACCATCTTCAAGATCACAACCCCAAACCTGTATAGGTCGTTTTTTTCCTTTTCTAGCCATTTTTAAATCCTCTCAACAATACCTTAGTGTTTTACTAGGTAATTATATTAATAGTCTTCTCATCACATGTCAAGAAATTGTTTCCCTGGATACGAAGCTTTAGCCTCGCCTATAGAATGAATAAACTGAAGGTATTAATTGCCTTTATAACGCTAATACGATGAAGTGATTGTAACTATTAGGATTTATTCAGTAGCAAATATCACAATCATGGGGCAAAAATGAGTATTGATGCAAAATTAATACAATGAATTTCTGACTTGTTCGTATCAGTCAGAAGACAGGAATGAGAATCATACAAAGATGTGGGGGCTTCAGGTCGCGTATAAAACTACATGGAAGTTACTTTTTAACGAATAAAAAGTATCTGAGTATTCACTTTAATGATTAAATCCAAAGCTGGATAAATGAAAGGCTTATTGTGTCAGTAAATTAGCTCAATTCACTTTATACGCAGCATGGCAGGCGATACAGGCTGAGGTGACTTCCTGGAGCGCTTTATAAGCTTCTGCTGGATCACCCTCCTCTGATTTTCTGGCAAAGCGACTGGCTGCTCGATGCATACTACTGCCTGCTTTTTTCATACCATCAGGCATATATTGAGCCTGCTCCCCTGCACCATGAGAACTCATTGCACTCATACCCAAACGATTTTCAGCAATATCTGCCGCTTTATCCATTTCATCAGTAGACAGGTAGATAAGTATCTCATTAATAACCACAAGATGATCCCGCATATTTGATAACATGTGTTGTTGAATCTTTTTTGGAAAATTGACTTGTTCTCTGGTATCTTGCTCCGCTGCTGAAGCATAGGACAGAACAAATGATAATAATAATATGGCCAATAGAGATGTTCTCATTTCTTGTTCCCTATGTTTGTTGATTTAATTCTGCGCAAGAGAAAGTCCAATGGCCTGTCTGTATGCAAAGACTTTTTGTGCCAGAGCATCTAATATACCTTAAAGAATAATAAATTCAATATTTGAAATTGTCATTATGCCAATATGAGTAGTAATAACATGGAGGTAAAATCATGCTGACTATCAATAGTTGCTCCTAAACTCTGACCAAGTTAAAAGGAAAATACGTATAAGAGCAGGCCCTGATTTATTTTGCCCGGACTGCATCAAATCACAAAACAAATCAGGGCCTGCTCTTATACTCTGTATTCATTCACCATAGAAAAAATTAAATAGAACAATATAATCATCCATTTTCACCTGATTGAGTGAACAGGTAGACAAAAAAACAATGCCTGTTAATAGTAAATAGGGTATTATTTTAGTATGCAAACAATACAAACTATTGAAAATACAATAAAAGAAAGCTTAGCAGTGATGGTGTACTTTTCTGCACCAACATGTCATGTGTGTCATGCACTAAAACCTAAACTCATCGACGCATTAAATAAAAACTTTAAAGAATTTAAAGTTGAGATCGTGGATATAAGTATAGAGAAAGATATTGCTCCACATTTTGGAGTCTTTACAGCCCCAACTGTCTTAATTTTTTTAAATGGTAAAGAATTTTTGAGGAAATCTCGAAATATGAGTGTTGATGAAGTTATCCGAGAAATAAAACGCCCTTACGATATTATGACTTCTTAATATTTATTATTATCGATATGAGCATAGCCAGCCTGTGTTATAAAAACTGTCTAAGATTGTAAGGCTTTTTTCTATTGCTCCTCTTTTATATAACGATCCAGGAAGTACTACATTGTCTGATAAACAACTAAAAACATTATGTGATATTGCAACTGAAGCACACAATCGTATTCAACAGAACTTTAAAGATATTAACCCTGTTGTCGGGGTTACTCATAATATGCGTTCAAATGGTGTTCCAGCAGATGCGATGACTATCGATTGTCTGAAGAGTGGAAAGCGTATTATCCTGGTATTGCATGACCAGCAACCTAATGCCATTCATTATCAGTTTTCTTTTAAAGATAAAGACCCAGGTAGTAAATTTGAGTCCATTCAATTTGAAGAACTGACAGCCACTATTATGTATGAATGGATTAAAGACTATTTTTCAAAAATCCAATAATGAATTAATTGTATTGACTCAAACTCAATCTGAAAATTTTCTAATAAGTGATAAAGTAACCTGACAATCACTTTGTTTTTCAACGTCCCATAACAGAGTTTATTGATTTTTGTTTTGTTAATCACTCGAGTCAATAAGCAGTCATTAAGGTAATTGATTTGACAGACTTTTCTGAATGAACTCTATCCATAAACAACACATCACTCTTTTATATGTGTTATCCAGAAAAGAAGTTCAAGCTACAGAGAATTTTCTTGAGT
Source organism: Gammaproteobacteria bacterium (assembly GCA_016744395.1). Lineage (GTDB taxonomy): Bacteria > Pseudomonadota > Gammaproteobacteria > GRL18 > GRL18 > GRL18. The sequence goes on from JADGEK010000057.1 coordinate 25,678, forward strand.
AAGAAGTCCAATTGAAGTATAAATAAACAGATCTACTCAATAACTTGTTAGAGTTCCTATATATCAATAAGGATAAGTATGACCGAATTAGAACTGATTACTTTTGTTACTCCTACAATTGGAATGGTTGTAGCGGTATTATTTGGGAGTATGTTCTTTAGGGAATGGAAAGTTGGCAGGGACCGAGACTTTAAATACAAACAGGAAGAGTTATATCTCAGAAAACTTCAAACTAAAACGAACAAAAATACAGTAAATATAGAAAATGAAATTGGAAGTCAAGGAGTAGATCTTGGTGGGTACGTTACAATTGATATGCCAGAAGATCGAAAATCGTTATTTCATGATTTGCTTAAGGGATTTGAAGATTATGCATCTATCAAAGGTTATAAAGTAAATATTTCCATAGATTCATCACAAGAAGGAAAGTTATCTTTCAAAATTGTTGTTAATGATTTTGGAGTTGTTGGTACTAGGGAAAGTGTAAAAAAAGATTTAAATGAATTTATTGATAAAATAAAAAATGGAGAGCCTTTGGATGATTTACATGAGGTTGTTGGAGAGGTAGAACATGCACGCTTACTCATGGCTTTAAAAAATAGAGTAGTCCTACTACAAAGCCATTATGAAGTGCAAAAAAATATTAACGAATACTACAAATCTTTTTTTTTAGAAATACCAACACAAAGTATAAGCCATTCTCAGCCCATACATATTTATAATGGAGAACAACAAATGGATCAAAGAAAATACATTGCTAAAAATTCTGCAAATACAATACAAGGTGATAATAACTCTAGTTCAATCGAAGGAAATGATATTAACATTGGTTCTACTTTTTCTGAAAAAAATAAGCGTATTGAAGGTCTTGGTGAATTAATTGAACTACTTAAGTCATCGACTGTAGAAAATAAAGAAAATGCACTGAGGCACCTTGAGAATACACAAGAAGAGTTAACTGAAGAAGAAACACCAAATGAAAGCACTATAGAAAAATGGCTTGGTAAAGCTTCAAAAATTTTAAAACTTGCAGATAAAGGCTCGGAACTATTTTCAAAAGCAAAACAAGTTTATGATGACTTTGGAATTGAGCTCTAACAAACAATTGCTCCGTAAAATCTGTTCGTGGTTTAAAAAAGCAAAACCACGAACAGATTCACAGAGAATTGGACGTTATTTTTTAGAAGGAGTATGGTTATTAAGCGTCTACCTTTTTCAAAAGATGAAAAAATGTCAATCACATTATCTGTGTTTGTTTCGATCTTAGGTTATGTAATTGCTGTTTTTACTTGTGATGATGTATTTGCTCGGTTTGGTGCTTTAGTCGTTTGTGTTGGTGTTTATTTCGGCTCTAAAGGTTTTTCTCTAAGGGCTAGTAAAATAATGGAAGTCGCCGATGATGTATGGGAAAGCAATGTTCAAGAAATGTTGGCTATAGTTGAGTCTACAGAGAGTAAAATTCCTAAAGAGTTTGTAGAAAAAGCCAAAGCAGAAATATTATCTAAATCTAAAGAATTAAAAGCAAAAGCTAAGCGCGAAGCATTCGCCCTAGAAATGAGATTAATTAAAGTTGAATCAAGCATTATTATGGCTGGTACATTAATTTGGGCATTTGGTGATTATTTAGTACCTGAAATTTACTCTCTGTGTACGCAGTGAAGAATGGGAACTTAACAACCACCAGCTAAAGCTGGAGGGTTAGTATTACGGACTGAAAGTCCTGATACGGGTCAAAGACCCGTTAAATCTAGTATTCAGTCCTAAAATTATCATCAACTTTTGCTTCAAAGTGATGTTCCAAATAGCTTGTTATCATTTCTTCAGTTAATTCACCTGAAGTGACACAAAAGTAACCTCTTGCCCAAAAATGTCTTCCCCAGTATCTTTTTCTTAACTCAGGGTAACATTCAAAAATCTTAGCCGCACTTCGCCCTTTTATTCTTCTCATTATTTCACTCGGAGCCATATTCGGTGGTGACGATAATAATAAGTGAACATGATCTTTGCTCACGACACCTTTTAATATTTCTATTTCAAATGCTTCACAAGTTTGCCTGATGAGTTCTCTTACTTTTAACCCTACATCACCTTTAAGGACTGGATATCTATACTTTGTGACAAAAACAAAATGATACTGAATATTAAAAACGGTATAACTACCATAACGATATTCCATAATATTTTCCTCGTTATTATGGTGACAAATCGTATCATAGATAAATCTGTTCGCCTAAAGGCGAAGGTTTAAACCTTATTGGTGACGAATTAA
>JADGEK010000058.1 GCA_016744395.1 Gammaproteobacteria bacterium
AGCATAACTTTTTTTCTATCAATCAATATCGCACTGATTTCGCTCTATTCAGAACGAGGTGTTATCACCTTTATCGGTTTATCACGTTTTCTTATTATTATCCTGCAAGTCATTGGTATCGGCTGGCTCATTTATACAAAACATCCGCAATGGGATCTGTTTATCAATCAAACCGTTTTTCCATCTTTGCAAATTACACTTTTATTTCTCTCTCAGGTGGCATTACTGGCTATTCTGATCAGTTTTTTTATTGTCAGTTTCTCTTATTTGTACCACTCCAATCCATTTCGAGGTGCTATTTTATCGTCTATGATCCTGGTGCTATATGCCATCACTTTTCCAGGCACAGAAATTATCACAATTTCAATTTTACTCAGTTTTTCACTCATGCTGCCACTGCTGACTCTGATCAATGTATCTTATCGCATGGCCTATCTTGATGAATTAACCGATCTGCCTGGACGAAGAGCGCTTAATGAAACCTTGAACAAATTGGGTAGCAAATACGTTATTGCGATGCTGGATGTGGATCATTTTAAAAAATTCAATGACACTTATGGGCATGATGCAGGTGATGATGTACTGCGTTTACTTGGAAATCGATTAAAGGGCATTACAGGTGGCGGTAAACCATTTCGTTATGGAGGTGAAGAATTCACGGTAGTCTTTTCTGGAATGTCTCTTGCCGAAGCCAGTGAACACCTTGAAAAATTACGAAAAAATGTAGCGGACAAACAATTTACGTTACGTAAACAAGAACGTCGAAAAAAAGGTAAAAAAGGCAATAAAAAACAAAACCAACGTTCCGTTAAAGTCACCATCAGCATCGGCTACGCGGAATGCAGTGATAAAGCCAGGAATCCTGATAAAGTATTAAAACTTTCTGACAAAGCACTTTATAGGGCAAAAAAGAAAGGGCGTAATTGCATCAGCAAATAAGAGACAAAAATTGTGCCCCCTGCTTTATGAACCAAAGTACTTTAATAAAACACCAGCAGCCACGGCTGAACCAATTACACCCGCAACATTAGGTCCCATTGCATGCATTAACAAAAAGTTGTGTGGATTCGCTTCAAGACCGACCTTATTTGAAACACGGGCAGCCATTGGTACAGCAGAAACACCCGCAGAACCAATGAGAGGATTAATATCTTCTTTGGTAAACTTATGCATTAATTTCGCCATTAAAACACCACAAGCAGTACCAATAGAAAATGCAATAACCCCCAATAACAATATTTTCAGCGTTTCAATTTGTAAAAATTGCCCGGCTTGTAACTTAGAACCCACTCCAAGTCCAAGAAAAATAGTGACCATATTAATTAGGGCATTCTGTGTTGTCTGGCTCAGTCTATCGACCACTCCACACTCCCTCATCAAGGTGCCGAAGCAGAACATGCCGAGTAAGGGCGTCGCCTCTGGCAGGACCAGACCGACTAAGATTAATAGTAATATTGGAAAAACGATTTTTTCAGTTTGTGAGACATGGCGTAATTGAGTCATGCTTCGTTTACGCTCTTCTTCTGTCGTTAAGAATTTCATAATAGGTGGCTGTATTAAAGGGACTAAAGCCATATAAGAATAGGCTGCAACGGCTATTGCCCCCAGCAGATGAGGTGCTAATTTAGTCGTCACATAAATTGCAGTAGGACCATCGGCCCCGCCAATAATTGCAATAGCGGCAGCTTCTCCCCCCATAAATCCAAGTGCTATTGCCCCCAATAATGTCACAAAAATACCCACTTGAGCGGCAGCACCCAGCAGCAATGTCTTTGGATTGGCTAATAAAGGGCCAAAATCCGTCATGGCTCCAACCCCCATAAAAATTAACAGAGGGAAAACACCCGTGGTCAGTCCAACAGAGTAAAATAAATATAAAATACCGTCTGAAAAACTGTTTTTACGAGCAATTTCACTGAGCTCATAGGCTTTTTTAGAATCATTTTCTTTAACAAAGTAATAGGCTTCTTTACAAAGCACACCCTTTTCACACTGTTCTAAAGCATTGTCCAATACTGCTCTGACGTTGCGAACCAGTTCTGCAGTTTTAGAATTTTTGCTGTTTTGGAAGTCAACTGGTAATGCTGAAAAATTAACGGGATCTAAACGGTTTGCCTGTGATTCTGAGTACTGCTCGACGAGAGCCATTTCATAGGTCATTGCTTTATAGAAAGCTTGAAAAGAAGCCGACTCTGACAATCCAGCCATGGGAATATTCGATAAAATAGCACCAAAACCAATGGGTACCAAAAGTAAGGGCTCAAACTTTTTCTTAATAGCCAGAAAAAGCAACAGCAGCCCTACTACTATCATAAAGGCCTGCCCCAGAGAGAGGTTGTACAGTCCTGAACCTTCCCAAATTCGTATTATATTTTCCATTATTGATAAGCCATTTTAACTAAAGAGTCACCCACATTGACGGTGTCACCCTCTTTTACACACAATTCAGTAATAGTGCCTGATTTGCTCGCTCGTATTTCGGTTTCCATTTTCATTGCTTCAAGAATAATCACCACATCCCCTTCTTCGACCTGTTGTCCCTTTGAAACTGGAATCTTGAAAATTTGTCCACTCAGTGGTGCTGGAATCGGTTCACCATCATTACTGGTGTGTAATTGCGGGTTTTCAGTATTAACTACCTGAGGTGAATCCACCGTTATTAGCCCCTTAGTAATATCCCCTCCATCATCTACCTGAACAACATAAGTCTGACCAGACACAGTTACCGTGTAGACATTGGCTTCAAATGAGTTGCTTTCAGATGAAACAGGAATATTGGCACGATTTTCTTCTTCTAAGGGAGCGGGTTCAAATGCCGTAGGATTATCTCGATTTTCAAAAAAGGTCAGAGCAACCTGGGGAAATAAAGCATAAGTCAAAATATCATCTATGGCATTGTCAGCCAGTTTAATTTCTTTTTTAATCGCAATATCATTAAGTTCTTTCGTTAAACTCTCAATTTCTGGCTCCAGATTATCCGCTGGACGACAGAAAATAACCTCATCACCATCCAGAATTTGAGCTTGTAAAGTCTCATCAAGTTTGGCGGGTGTTGCGCCGTATTCACCTTTAAGGATACCAGTCGTTTCTTTTGTCACTGTTTTATATCGTTCACCCGAAAGGACATTGAGCACAGCCTGAGTACCAACGATTTGAGAGGTGGGCGTGACCAACGGAATATAACCCAAATCTTTTCTGACCCTTGGTATTTCTTCAAGCACCTGATCCATTTTATCACTGGCTCCCTGCTCTTTGAGTTGATTTTCCATATTCGTCAACATGCCACCTGGGACTTGAGCCACCAGAATGCGTGAGTCTACGCCTTTTAAAGCCCCTTCAAATTGACTGTATTTTTTACGAACGACTCGAAAGTCAGCAGCAATATCTTCTAATTGAATGATGTCAAGGCCCGTATCTCGTACTTGATCTTCTAACATGGCCACAATTGTTTCTGTCGCTGAATGTCCATAAGTCGCACTCATGGATGAAATCGAAGTGTCAACATTATCAATGCCCGCCTCAATTGCTTTAAGCAAAGTAGCGGTAGACAACCCAGTGGTTGCATGACAGTGTAAGTGGATAGGAATGTCCAGTTCTTTCTTTAATCGGGAGATGAGCTCATAGGCATCATAGGGCTTAAGTAACCCCGCCATATCTTTAATACAAACTGAGTGTGCTCCCATATCCTGGAGTTGTTTGCCAAGATTCATCCAAACTTCAAGAGTGTGCACAGGACTGGTGGTATAAGATATAGCTCCCTGAGCATGTTTGCCATTATCAATAACCGCTTTAATCGCTGTTTCAAAATTTCTGGGATCATTCATGGCATCAAAGACACGAAAAACATCCACACCATTCACCGCTGCACGCTCAACAAATTTTTCAACCACATCATCGGCATAATGGCGGTAGCCCAGGATATTCTGACCACGAAGCAGCATCTGCTGAGGCGTATTAGGCATCACTTCTTTAATTTTCCTGATTCTTTCCCAGGGATCTTCACCAAGATATCGAATGCAAGAGTCAAATGTTGCTCCTCCCCAGGATTCTACCGACCAATAGCCAATTTTATCCAATTTTTCAGCCATTGGCAGCATGTCATCAATTCGCATACGAGTGGCAAGCAAGGATTGGTGTGCATCTCGTAACACAACATCGGTAATACCCAGTTTATTTTTATTGACCATGGCGATGTTTCTAGACCTCTTTCCTATATTTTGGATATTGGGATTCTGGATGTTGGGGAGAGTTTGCACGGTGCTGTCGCACAGCTTCTACGATGATCGTTTTCAATACTTCATCAGAAATTGCATTCCCATTGCCCACAACAGCAGGAGTTATAGTCACTGTTGGAGCCATTTTCTTCTCTAGAGCACAAACGATCTTTGACATCAAAGTTGTTAAAAAAATCAATGTGACAAGAAAGATAAAAACGGTTATCAACCCCATCAAAGCCAGTTCTAAACCTAATTGCATCCGCTTTTTCCATTAAAGAAATTTAAAAGGGGGTAGTTTAACCGAAAATGAAATATTTTTTGACTTTTTTTAATAGTTTTTTGAAATAGAAATTAAATGCCAGGACATCTCTGTCAATTGAAATCAATTATTATCTTTATCTCACTTTTGAAGCATAGTAAATGGTCAATAGACCTACGAAAACAAGGTTAAAAATGAATAAATAGTAGCGCCATGTAGGAAACCCCTTATTCTATTAGGGATCCCAAAAAGATATAATGAATAACACTGAGACCAGCATTTCTTATTGGTTATTTCTTATTGGTTACATTGTGCACTGAGGTTACATTGTGCACTGATAAGAATAGAAGCTGAGCGCAAAAAGTATGGCATTTATGGACAATAAAAAAAATATATCATTTAAGTGCATGACTTATCGTTCTTTTTTAACCTTTTTAGTCCTAGTCTTATCACCATCAATTTCAGTAGCACTGACCAGTCAGCTACCTGAACAGCCCGACCTGCCAATAGAAACAGTAAGTCAACTCACACCAAAAAACCTAAACTTTTATGGTCCTGTGAACAACAATGAAGGCTTATGGGATATTGCTGAAAAATTACGTTTAAATGTTCATTCATCCAGAACTCTGACTGCCGATTCAGAAGTGACTATTCCTCAAATTGCCGTTGCTTTATTTGATGAGAATCCTAAAGCTTTTATTAAACAAAATATCAACGGTCTACTCATTGGCTCTACATTAATAATACCTGACCGACAACAAATACAAAAGTTGAACAAGACCGATGCATTCGATCTCTTTTTACAACACTGGGATGTTTGGCAGGGAGTTAAATCAGAAATTGTTATTCCTGATCAAACCAATGACAATGCCCAACCTGAATTAATGACCAGCCAGAGTTCTAAAGAAAAAAGTCCCTTTGTTATTAGCAAAGCGATTACAAAAACAAAAATAGTTGCCACAGTTGAAACAAAAAAAGCTGTTGCTAAAGAAGAAGTACCTGAAAAGTTATTTCAAACTGCATCGATAACGCCTGCTATCGCACCTGCCATACTTAAGTCAGCAAACACAATTCCATCCGTCACTCACCCTATCACGAAACAAAAATCTGATAACATGAATAATAACGCCATAGTTCAGGTATCCCATTTTAACTTTTATCAAAATCTCATAGGAGCAATGAATTGGTTTCAGTCTCATTTTAAATTATCAAATTTTGATACAAAGAACATTCCCGAACAACTCAGCAGCACTTCTGTAAAAATCATACTAGCCAGCCTTCTCTTCATTGTTTTTCTGGTCTGGTTATCCAAACGTGAAGAATCTGAAGTAATAGAAATAAAAAACAAGCAACAAAATAAAGATGAAACAAATCTCGTCAATGACAGTACACAATTAACTTCCCCTTCTGTCTCACAATACAATGCTTTAACAGAAGAGAATATTTCACAACTTGATAATTATGAATTCCAAAATCGCACAGATATTAATCCTAAATTTGAACAAGCATCCCCTCTATTAGAGAAAAAAGAAAAGCACAGCTCTAAGAACATGTTAGAAGTAGCCTTTGCCGATAGCATCACTTCCAGCTGCAATAATTTTGTTCCAGAAAATATTACAGCTGAACAGAAAATACAAGCTGAAACCGTTGAAAAACAGCCAACAGAGCCCTGTTTAATCAATTCAATTGATGAGATCAGATTTGTTAATAAAGAAACAACAAATTCAAAAATTGATGCTTTTTTAGGCGCAACCCAAGTTGAAACACTCTCCGATGAGGAATTATCACATGATTTCTATAACATCATAAACAGTAACAAAATTGATGTTTTTATCCAGGAATTTGAAGAGGTCATGTCAAATCTCTCCAGTCATGCACCAGAAGTCAGCCGAACGCCTCATGATTTGAATAATTTACTGCAATATAAATTATCAATCCACTTTATCAAGGCCTTATCAGAAATGATGCAGGCCACTTATTTAAAACAGTTTTCAACCACCATTATTGAATTCTTGGAAGATGTTTTAGATGGAAAAACAAAAATGACAACAGATACGACTAACCGATTAATCATTGTCGTCAGCTTCTATTCTCGCTATATTCATTCTATAAAAACACAAAATGGTGGAAAGTTAAAAGCATAAAATATATTTTAACACATAGTACTATTCCCTTAACCATGTCCAAACCAGTTATCCGCTCCTGTGACAGAGCTACATAATGTATAAGTAAAAAATTTTATAGCTCTGTTCTTCAAAACACCTTAAGTCTTTGACTTATAGCAAAGCATTTATGTATGGATATGCTAATATAATACTCACACTTTACCCTTTGGTGAAACGATGAGCATTAAAAATCTAATCGATCAAAATGAATTAAAAACAGCAATGACTTTGATTAATGAATCAAACATTCCGTCACCACCTCAACTCTTGATGGATCTAAAAGCTGAATTAGCCCTAAAGACACCCGATGAAAAAAAAATTCTCGACTGGGTATTAAAAGATATTGGTTTAGCATCCTCTCTATTGAAAACCGTTAATTCACCATTATTTGGCCTGGATGTTGAAATCAATTCAATTGAGCATGCAGTTAAGCTATTAGGCCTGAATAAACTTAAAAATCATATTATTCAACCTGCTTACAGGCAAGCTCTAAATCAAAGTTTTAAAAATTTTAATCATATTTCCAGACATTCCCACTATGTTGGACTGATTGCAGAGCTTATTGCCAATGAAATAGAGACCAGTGATCAGGGTTTATTTTATTTAGCAGGTTTGTTTCATGATGCAGGTATTTTAGTTATCGCTGCAAAATACCCAGACTCTTTGGACTGGTATAATAGTCAAGAATCTCATCCAATTACACTGACTCTTCATGAAAGAGAGCAGTTCCAGGTAACACATGCTTCAATAGGGGTCTTATTGGCAAAAAAATGGGGCCTTCCAAATCATGTATGTAACGCCATATATTTGCATCATCATCTGTATGCAACATACAGAAGTGAAGTCAGTGCTGAATCAGTAACGATGGCCGCAGTGCTCAAACTTGCAAACTATTTAAATCATAAGGAAAGTTTAAGTGGTAATGTTGATTCTGTTGAGTGCAACCTTATGTATCAAAATGCGCTTGACGAGCTGATGTTTGATGAGCAAGTTATAGCAAATATTGAAGGCGGGATAGGCGCTTTATAACAAGGATGTTTCACTCTCTGAATTTCATAGTTTATCAGGACATTTATATCTTCAAACAGGCAAAGAAACAGCCACTCTCGCGGACAGATTTTAGTGCTGTAGCATATGCTTTGAGAGTATCTAATGACCTTTGTAGTCACTCCTGGATATAACAGAATGTTCATTATTTTCAATGCCCGATTACTCACTATTAAGTAATAGTCTCCACATCAGAACAAAGCATGCTCTACTTTGGAAAAACCTCATCCATCAAAGCAAAAAAGAACCACATAAATGAATAGCTTCGTAACTGACTTGTTTGTCTTATAACGTCATAAATGTAATTTTGTCTGAATCTGATTATTTTTACTATGAGGCAACGATACTATTTTATGCTATCTTGGGTTGGACTTTATATTGATGCAAATCGATCTTTCAGATATCACTGCCAAATGAAAAAAGTTGTCCTATAATCAATATAGTTGCATTTAAAACAGAGTAAGGCTAACTAAAAAAAACAATAAAACGGCCTAATTCAATACTTTTTATAGGTTAACCCACTCATGAATGATACGACCATTTTAATTGTTGATGATGAACCAATAATTCTGGCAACGATGAGTCAAATTCTTAGCCCATTTTACCAGGTACGTGCGGCTAATTCTGGCCATCTTGCTCTGAAAATTGCCTCTATGAAACCGATTCCTATGCTGATCCTTCTTGATATTACAATGCCTGATATGGATGGTTATTCTGTATTATCAAAGCTTAAAGAAGCACCTCTTACCCAGAATATCCCTGTCATTTTTGTCACCGCTTTAGAACACATAGAAAATGAGAGTCAAGGATTGGCTCTGGGCGCAGTTGATTTTATCACAAAGCCCATCATACCAGAGATCCTGCTGGCTCGTGTCAAGACTCATATAACACTGAAACAGGCACAGGATTTCCTTCATAATAAGAATGCGTACCTTGAAGCTGAAGTCACACGCCGCATGGAAGAAAATCAGGCGATTCAGAATATCAGTATACGCGCATTAGCACATTTGGCAGAAACCCGTGATCCTGAAACGGGTGAGCATATTCTGCGCACACAAGCCTATGTCCAAATTCTGGCCATGCACTTACAACACCATCCCCGTTTCAGTAATACTATTACCGATCATTATATTGGACTGCTGACCAAGTCAGCACCTCTGCATGATATTGGCAAGGTGGGTATACCTGATCATATCCTGCTTAAGCCAGGTAAATTGACAAATGATGAATGGGTCATAATGAAAACCCATGCAGAAATTGGTGCTCATGCCATTGAGCAAGCTGAAAAAGACATCGATAAGCCTGTTGAGTTTCTCAGTCTGGCAAAACAAATTGCCCATTGGCATCATGAAAAATGGGATGGAAGCGGCTACCCTGATAATTTGGCTGGTGATGACATTCCTATCTCTGCCAGGCTTATGGCTCTGGCTGATGTCTTTGATGCACTTATCTCAAAACGAATATACAAGTCTCAGATGCCATTTGACAAGGCTAGAGATATCATCATTGCTGAACACAGCCGTCATTTTGATCCAGATGTAACAGATGCCTTCCAAACCTGTTTTAGCAAGTTTGTTGATGTCGCCTTAGAACATCAGGCTCAATCTGAAGAAATTTCTCCGCTATATAATCATTCATGAAACTCTTTTTCATTCTCATATGATGTATAGGAAATAATTACAACAAATTTTTGGATAGAATGCATTACAAATAATAAGGTCAAAGTTATGGTTGGTTGGTCTCCTGACAGGTATAAGATTTTATTACTATTGATAATTATGGGGCTCTTAGTTTTGAGCCAATTTCAAGACGTTCATGCAAAAGATGAAATAAAAACTTATCCGCAGATTATTGCTGTAGTCCCTGTTCATTTCCCACCCTACTATCAGGTTGATGAAGAAGGAAAACCCTATGGTTTTGCAATTGAAATCATGAATGAGGTTGCTCAACGTGCAGGACTTCATGTGACCTATCGTATTGAAGACTCCTGGGTTGCCGTTAATCAAGCTATAGCCGGAGGTAAGGGGCATATTATACCCAATGCTGAAATTACGGACGATGGAGAGAAAGAATTTCTATTTACTCGCCCCTATGAAGAGTTTGAACTGCGTATTTTTTCCAACGAAGAAAAGCTGTCTATAAAAAAACCTAACACACTTATTGATTACCATATTGGAGTAATAAAAAATACGATTGCTAATAAAGTTATTCATTCCAGAGATATAAAAACAGTCACTCAATTCGATTCATTTAACCACGCACAGCAAGCTCTCATGGATGGGCGTATCGATTTTCTGATCTACCACCAGCGAACACAAGCCGAAAGACTAAGTATTAAAAACAATTCAGGTCTTATAGATGAACCTCTTGCTTCAATCAAGCTTGGTATGGCAGTGGTAAGAGGTGAACCTGAACTTTTCACTCTTCTGGATAAGACCATGGAAAAGTATCTAAAGTCGCAAAATTATCGTGATACCTATATTGCCTGGTTTGGAGCTAAGCCACATCAATGGAGTGTGGCAACAATTTCATTGATTGAAATAGCTCTGGTGTTTTTGTCACTTCTTCTGCTTGCTCTGTTTTGGAAATTATGGCGAAATAAATTTATACCGCCATTGATTACAGAAACAAGAAAAACAGGGGCTTTCATTCGCTTTATCAGTTTAGTGGTCATCTTGATGCTTGCAACAACGACTGTGACCGTAATTAGTGTCTGGCTCTCCTATGAAACAGCATTTGAAGGCCAACGTCAACGCTTGGTAGATACCGTACAAAGCCGGGCACGAATAATTGAAGAGATGGCGCGCAAGGCACAAAGAATGCCTGCTGAGAGTTTCATAATAAATGACTCCCCTATCAATCAACTTAAATCTGCGCATAATAATTTTAGAGGATTTGGACGCACTGGTGAGTTTACCCTTGCAAGAAGACTGGGGTTAAGAATTAATTTTATTCTTCGTCACCGTCATTCACAATTAACACTTCCTGGCTCAGTGAGTTTTAACTCCGAGCTTGCAGAAGCAATGAGACGAGCTCTTATGGGCTTATCTGGAACCGTAATTGGTCTGGATTATCGTGGTGAAACGGTTCTTGCAGCCTATGAACCTGTGAGTGTTCTTGACTTGGGTATCGTAGCCAAGATTGATCTGGCTGAAATTCGTGAGCCATTTATCCGTACAGGTTTACTTGTTTTGGGGATTGCTTATTTGGTCATCTTGTTTGGCTCGCTGCTTTTCTTCTATATCAGTGCCCCCCTATTACGCAGGATGTGGGAAAGTGAACATCGTTACAGTCAACTATTCAGAAATAACAGAGCAATTGAGCTACTCATTAATCCTCTCAATGGTTCTATTATTGATGCTAATGGTGCTGCTGAAAACTATTATGGCTACACACTTAAAGAACTAAAAGAACTCAATATAACAGATATTAATGTACTTCCATCAGTTGTTATTAAAAAAGAAATGGAAAAAGCTCATCGAGATGAGCGTTCATATTTCCATTTTAAACACAAGCTTAAAAGTGGTGACATTCGTGACGTAGAAGTTTATTCAGGTCCCATTGAAACATCAAAGGGCTCTATCCTTTACTCCATTATTCATGATATCACCGAGCGTAAGCTGATGGAGGAAGATCTACGCAGAAGTGATTCACGTATGCATACTCTGATCGAAACATTGCCAGCTCTTGTCTGGCTGAAAGATCCTGATGGTATCTTTTTGTTTTGTAACTCCAAATTTGGGCGTTTCTTTGGCGCTGAAACAGCCAAAATTGTGGGTAAAACAGACTATGATTTTGTCGATAAAGAGTTGGCGGACTTCTTTCGTGAGAATGACAAGGTTGCAATGGCCGCAGGCAAACCCAGCATGAATGAGGAAGAGATCATCTATGCCAATGATGGTCATACAGAAATCCTTGAAACAATCAAAACGCCAGTATTTGATTCTGATGGTTCGCTTATTGGAATTTTGGGCATTGGACATGATATAACTGATCGTAAGCGAGCGGAAGCTGCTATTCAAGAGCAGGAACAACAAGTCAGGGATCTGCTTAACTCCACAGCCGAAGCAATTTATGGTCTCGATATGCAAGGGAATTGCACCTTTGCAAATCCTTCCTGTGTTCAGATGTTGGGCTACAAGTCTTTAGATGAACTGCTTGGTCACAATATACACGCTCTTATCCATCATAGCCACGCCAATGGCAAGCATTATCCAGAGGAAGACTGCCCCATCATCCGTGCCATAAACACGGATGATGAAATCCATGTCAGTAACGAGGTGTTCTGGCAACCAGACGGTAATAGTTTTCCAGTAGAATATTGGTCCCACCCTGTCCGTCGTGATGGAATGATAACAGGTGCCGTAGTGACTTTTCTGGATATTACTGAGCGTAAAAAAATTGAACAAGCCCTGGAGTCAAATCTGCTTGCCCTTACCCAGCCACAGGGCAATATGGATGATATCAACTTTGAAACACTGTTTAATCTGGATGAGATCCAACGTCTCCAGGATGACTTTGCTCTGGCCACAGGTGTGGCATCACTTATTATCCAAGTAGATGGAACACCTATTACCAGACCCAGTAATTTTTGTCGTCTGTGCAATGACATCATTCGCCAGAATGACAAGGGCTGTGCAAATTGCAAGAAATCTGATGTCATTATAGGACGTTCTCATCCAGATGGTCCAGTTATTCAACCCTGCATGAGTGGAGGCTTATGGGATGCAGGAACGACTATCTCTGTTGGTGGTAAACACATTGCCAGCTGGCTGGTCGGTCAGGTTCGTGATGAAACCCAAAGTGAGGCAACTATTCGTAAATATGCCAGGGAAATAGGGGTTGATGAAGAGGTCGCAGCAGCTGCATTTAATGAAGTACCAGCAATGTCTCTTAAACAATTTAAATTAGTGGTCAATGCACTGTCCACCATTGCTAAACATCTTTCCAATACCGCCTATCAGAATATGCAGCAGGCTCGTTTTATCACCGAACGCAAACAAGCCGAGACCACCTTGTCTGAAAGCCATAGAAGACTATCTACTCTGATGTCTAATCTGCCGGGCATGGCCTATCGTTGTAAAAACAATCAGGAATGGACTATGGACTTTGTCAGCGAGGGTTGCCTGGGGCTCACTGGCTATACAGTAAAAGAAGTAATAGATAATCGGTCAATCATCTACGCTGACTTAATTCACCCAGATGATCAGGAGCGAGTATGGAATGAGATACAGCATGGGTTGAAGAACAATAATCACTTTGAAGTGGAATATCGTCTGCTGACAAAAGCCCGTGAGGAAAAATGGATTTGGGAACATGGGGTTGGGGTACATGGGGGAGATGGTCAATTATTAGCTCTGGAAGGAGTAGCCCTTGATAATGATGCCCGTAAGCAGGCTGAAATAGCACTTCAGAAAAGTGAAAAAGAATATCGGGATCTGATTAACGAACTCCCTGATCTTTTATACCGAACCGATATGGAAGGAAATATTCTCTTTGTATCACCGTCAGTACTTAAATTAACGGGTTATACCGCCAATGAAGTTATTGGCATGAAACTGGCCGAAGAGCTTTATGTCAATCCCAAAGATCGGGAAAGATTCTTATCCGAATTATCAAAGACAGGCTACGTAGAAAATTTTGAGGCACAACTTAAACATAAAGATGGCTCCATCATGTGGGGCTCAGCAAATTCACATGTATTGAAAGATCAGGATGATAATTTACAAGGGGTAGAGGGAATCGTCAGGGATATTACCGCTCGCAAGCAACTTGAGTTCTTATGGGCCTTTCAGGCCCAACGAGCTGAGGCTCTCTTAGAACTACCCCATGCTGCTGAAAGTCTGGATGAGGCAGGCTTTATAAAATATGGCCTGGAGGTAGCAGAAAACCTAACGAACAGTAAGATAGGATTTACCCATTTCTACAATGAGGATGAGGAAACTATCCAGTTAACGGCCTGGTCACAACGTAGTCTGGAAACCTATTTCCATGCAGAGTTTGATGAACACTATCCAATCAGTGATGCTGGTATTTGGGCTGATTCTGTGCGCAAAAAGGAAGCTGTAATTTTTAATGAATACAATAATTGTCCCCAGAAGAAAGGTTTACCTGAGGAACATGCTGAACTGCATCGGCTCATCACCCTTCCGCTTATTGAGGCGGGTAAAGTTGTTATGTTAATTGGTGTTGGCAATGCGGAGACAGATTACTCTGATATTGATGTGGAAACAGTACAACTCATCGCAAATGAAATCTGGCGTGTCGTACAGCTCTGTCGAGCAGTTGAGGCATTACGCAAAAGCGAAGAAAAACTACGCCTGACCTTTGATAACTCACCCATAGGGATCTGTACAGTTGACACTGAGGGTAACTTTCTTTCTGTCAATCCTGTTTATGAAAAGCTAACGGGATATTCCAGTGATGAGCTGAAAGAACTCAGCTTCTTTGATATAACACATCCTGACGATGTTCCAAAGAACAAGTTGTTGTTACAAAATATGGTATCTGCTCAAGCAGATGATTTTAACCTGGAAAAGAATTACATCCGCAAGGATGGTACCAATGTTATCGTCGCTGTACATGCTGCAGCAGTTCATGATGCCGAAGGAAAGGCTAAATTCGGTATTGCATTTGTTGAAGATGTCACTGAAAAGATTCAACAGGTTGAAGAACTGGAAGATTACCGTCACCACCTTGAGGATTTGGTTAATCAACGCACGATACAATTGACCAGGGCACAAAAGCATGCCGAGGTTGCCAATCAGGCTAAGAGTGAATTTCTAGCCAACATGAGCCATGAGATCCGAACTCCCATGAATGCTATCCTCGGACTCACTCACTTGATGCAGCATGCTGAACCTTCATTAAAACAGGCCGAACAACTCACCAAAATTGATACTGCCGCTGGACACCTGCTATCCATTATTAATGATATTCTGGATATATCAAAGATTGAAGCGGGTAAGCTGGTTCTGGAACAAACCGATTTTCATCTGGAAGCAATCTTTGATCACGTTCAATCACTATTAAGTGAACAGGCACGAATTAAGGGAATAAACATTGAAGTCGATACAGACAGTGTACCCATTTGGCTCAGGGGTGATTCTACCCGTATTCGTCAGGCCTTGCTGAATTATGCAACAAATGCCATCAAGTTTACTGAGCAGGGAAACATTTTTTTACGAGTTAAAAAACTTGAGGAACAGAATAATGAAATTCTGCTTAGATTTGAAGTGCAAGATACTGGTATTGGTATTGAAGCGGACAAACTATCAAAATTATTCAAGGCCTTTGAACAGGCTGACAACTCCACCACACGTCAATATGGAGGAACAGGACTTGGCTTGACCATTACCCGGCACTTTGCACAATTGATGGGGGGCGATGCAGGTGTTGAAAGTGAAGTTGGAGTGGGCAGTCGTTTCTGGTTCACTGCCCGTCTTCATCATGGCCATGGTACTATGTCAAAAGCATCGTTAAATATGGGTTCTGAAGCGGATTACGAATTAGAATTGAAAACTAATTATAATGGTTCACATATCTTATTGGTTGAGGACAATGCAATTAATCGAGAAGTGGCCGTTGAGCTGTTAAATGGCGTCAGTCAAGAAGTAGATATCGCAGAAAATGGTCGGCTGGCAGTGGAAAAGGTTCATTCCAATGATTACGATCTCGTATTAATGGATATTCAGATGCCTGAGATGGATGGACTGGAGGCAACACGTATTATTCGTTCAATAGAGGGTAAAACAGAACTGCCAATATTAGCAATGACAGCAAATATCTTTGAAGACGATCGAAAGGCCTGTATGAATGCAGGCATGAATGATTTTGTTGCCAAACCAGTTGTTCCTGACAAGCTTTATTCAACACTGATTCAATGGTTGCCAAAGTCTGTGAGAGTGGCAGAAATCAAACCACCTGGCGTATTAGCAGATTCGATAAGAGCAGACAATTCCACTCTGGTCGAGCAATTGATGGCTATCAACGGGCTGGATGCATTGGTGGGACTGCGCAACATGCGCGGAAATGCCGAGGGCTATTTACGTCTTCTACGCCAGTTTGATGAAACCCATGGAGGAGATATGCATAAACTGAGTGGACATATTGAATCAGGAAAAATGAATGAAGCACAACAACTGTCACACTCCCTCAAGGGTGCAAGCGGTACACTGGGGCTGAGACAATTACAGACAGCCGCCAGGGCACTGGATGATCATTTACGTAACGAGGATAAGATTGGTAAAAAAGCAGTCCACCTCATAGAAACTGTTAGCAATGAGCAGGACCGTTTTCATGAGTCTTTGAGCCAGATTAATGTACCAGTTATCACACAGAAAATTGACAATGAACCCGCAAAAGCACAGGAAATCATTAATCAACTTCATTTGCTTCTCACGAAATATGATACAGGAGCCAATGAATTATTCTCAAAGTTTCAGCCACTTTTGAGACAAAGCATTGGTTCAGAGATCGAGCGGCTTGGGAAACAGATCAATGCCTATGATTATGCTGCTGCTTTGGTAACGATTAAATCCCTACCTGCTTTACATTGTAATACTGAAAATTCTCAGCCAATAGAGGATAGACTGTCTGATATTAAACAAATCAAAAGCTCCAGTGAATCAAAGACACTGATAAAATTTTTGACAGACTCGGGTATTGATAGCCATATGGCACTCACAAACTGTAATAATAATTATTCTTTATACCATAAAATAATGATTCATTTTTTAACTCAAAATAAGGATTTTGTGGATAAATTTACACAATCGATTGAACAAACCGAGATACAATTGACCATTCGCTTAGCCCATACCTTAAAAAGCTCGGCGGCTAGTATTGGAGCAATAGATTTATCAACTGATTGTGCAAATCTTGAGGCTGCTTATAAAAATAATTTAAGCCACGAACAAAAATTAAAAGCATTTGAGAAAGTAAAATTAAAGTTAGATTCTGTACTCATATTATTAGAAAAATATCAGTCCACTAGTACATCATAAGTATCACTAATTATTCTCTTAAATTATATTAAAAGGTTAAACAATTATGTCTACTAAACCCTACATTCTAATTGTTGATGATGACTCTATGAGCCAAATGATATTGACCGATACACTCTCTGATGACTATGACTTGATTTGTGTTGATGATGGGCAATCATGTTTGCAGAAAGTCAATAAACGTACGCCTGAGCTAATATTATTAGATGTTGATATGCCAGAATTTAATGGTTTGCAGGTTTGTAAAAAATTACGTTCAGATGAACAATCTGCTGATATTCCCATTATTTTTGTTTCTGGCATGATATCAGATGAAGATAAATTAGCAGGTTATAAGGCCGGTGGTGATGATTATGTAACCAAACCTTTTATTTTTCAGGAGTTATCACAAAAAATTAAATTACTCATAGAACAACATGATGAAAAAATAAAACTGAAACAATCTTTTAATGAAACCAATGACGCTTTTATGACCTCTCTAACGATCAGTGGAGAGATAGGGGAAATAATTTCATTTACACGTCAAAGCCATTCTTGCAATACGGTTGACCAACTGATAACGACACTTTTTGAATCCATGAAAGCTTATGGTTTAGCAGGTAGTATATTATTAACAGCCTTTGATAAAGTAAGAATAAGTTTTAGTGATGGACTTGATCGCCCATTAGAAAAAGACGTTTTACTGGCTATTAATGCAGACCCAGAGCATATAATCACATTCTCAAATCATATTGCTTTTAATAGTAACATAAGAACTTTATTAGTTCGTAATCTACCAGATGATAATGAGATGATTGGCCGACTAAGAGATCATCTGGCTACTTTAATGGATTCATTTGATGCCCGTCTTGAGGGAATCAAAACTGAAATGGAAAATTTAGCTCATCAGCAAGAACTGAAAGATATTATGTTGGATGTAAAAGAAAAAATTGTCCTTATTGATGAACAAACTCAATCCCACAAGGAAAAAAATGCCCATATTATGACTCTGATGGCAAGTGAAATAGAAGATGCATTTACATCACTCGACCTGTCCGCTCAACAAGAAGACACTATACATGAGATAATTTTAAGAGCAGAAAAAGAAACTGATGAATTATTTAACCAGAGTTTAAGTATGGATAAACAATTTAGTTCTATTCTGGATAAGCTTAATCCATAAATATTTTTTTAAGGATGGATAATCCAGAAAAGTAAATCAAAAAGCTTTGTACACTACATTTCTCATCCTGAAAAATTTTAACCAATTTTAACAACCATACTTGGAAGTTGTCAGATATTTTGGTCACTCAGAAAGAACGTTATTTAAATATTTTTCCTCCATAGAAATAGTTTATATACTCGCTTATTAGCGAACGATCAAACTTCCAATTTGTACTATCATTATTTATATAGTCTTTAGTTTAAATAAAGGATAAGCATGACTTTGACAAAAAAAGTCTTAATTCTTCTTTGTTCCTTATTTTTGTTATTTGGCATTGTTCAATATCTGGTTCAAGAGCTAGTTGTTTTTCCCAGTTTTGTTGAGCTAGAAGAGAGTCAGGCTCAGACTGATATTAATCGTGTTATTGCTGCAATTGAGAATAATATGAATCAGCTGGATCTACTCACACATGACTGGGCTGCATGGAATGAATCGTATCAGTTTATAAAAGATAAGAATCAAGTATTTATAAATGACAATCTTCATTTCCCTTCATTTGTCAGTGCAGAGCTTAATCTGATTTTTTTTGTGGATATCAAGAAACAACTGATTTGGGGTGAAGCATACAATTTACAAACGGGAAAGCAACTCATTGATAAACACTTCATTAAGAATTTCATGGATGAAATAATTCCATCTATCAATATAAGTAATGCCCCTGCTAAACCTGAAGGAAAAAACCTGAGTACATTTTTTATTTATCAGAATCAGCCCATATTCATTTCTGTCAGACCCATTTTAACCAGTGAAAATGAAGGCCCTATCAATGGGTATTTAATTATGGGCCGATTATTTGATGATCCAATGAAAAAACAGTTAGTTGAACAAACCAAATTAAAAATTAATTTTCAGCCATTAGTACAAAAAAAATCACCCAGTAATTATCACATAGAAACTCTGAATTCCAGACAGTTAAAAATTACAACAACAATGATAGGATTAGAGAAAGAACATGGATTGAAAATTGAAATTCTGTTATCTAGAGATATTACACAAAACGGCCGGATCAGCCTGAATTTTGCTATTATTTCATTATTTGTTGCAGGACTGATCTTTATAAGCATTCTAGGGTATTTACTGAACGCTTCAATTATCGGCCCTCTAAAAAAACTTACTCTTCATATTACTGAAGTATTTAGTCAGAAAAATTATTCTTTACGTTTAAACTCAAGAAAAAAAGATGAAATTGGCATGCTCGCACAGAACTTTGATGATATGTTAGGAAAAATTGAGGAAGATAACCTCAAACTGATTGATATCGCTAGTACTGATAATCTGACCCAATTATTTAATCGTCATAAGCTTAAAAATGTTCTTGAAAACGAATGGCAACAGTCAGCCAGAGATAGACTTCCTTTATCAATCTTGATGATGGATGTTGATTATTTTAAATTATATAACGACCATTATGGACATCAAAGTGGTGATTTTTGTTTACAAAAAATTGCCAAAATACTAAAAAACTGTGTCTCTCGACCTGCTGATTTGGTTGCTCGCTATGGTGGTGAAGAATTTATCATTGTTTTACATAATACTGATGCTAAAGGAGCATTGTACCTTGCATCAAAAATTAAAGAAAAACTGCTCAATGAAGCAATTTTGCATGAACAATCTGATGTCAGCCAATGGGTCACAATGAGCATTGGGGCTGCAACAATGATTCCTTCACATAATATTTGTTATGAAGAGCTGATTGAGCAGGCAGATAAGGCACTCTACCAATCTAAAGAAAATGGGCGGGATAAGATTAATTGTTATTAATATTAAAGCGTATCAAACAAAGGCTATTGAGCCATGTTCACCATCAGTAAGACAATATTTGGAAGATCTTAGTGGAAAGATTGTTTACTATTCAACTGACTTTGAATGTCCCAATGAGTCCACGCATTTCTTCTCCTAAATTGGATAGCTCATGAGTTGAATTAGCAACACGACCACTTCTTTCAACGGTTAGTTCAGATAGAGAGGATATACGAACAACACTTTGATCAATGGCTTGTGCTACGGTTGATTGCTCCTCTGCTGCATTGGCAATCTGTGCGTTCATATCAGAAATAGTATTGACAGCCTGGACAATTTTTTTCAATGAGTCAGCCGCTTCACTCGCAGTTTTTATTGTAGATTGAGTTGTATTATTGCTACTCTTCATGACTTCTACAGCTTTGTGACTGCCACTTTGAAGGCGTTCAATCATTGTATGGATTTCTTGAGTCGATTCCTGTGTTCTGCTTGCCAGAGTTCTGACCTCATCAGCAACTACTGCAAATCCTCGACCCTGTTCACCAGCCCTTGCTGCTTCAATGGCTGCATTAAGGGCCAATAAATTTGTTTGTTCAGCAATGCCACGGATGACATCTAAAACAGAACCAATATTTTCACTGTCCTGCTCAACTTGATTAATGACATTTTCTGCATTATTAACTTCACTGGCCAGGATATTAATCGCTTTAGTACTCTTTTGCATTATGCGCATACCAGCCTGAGCTTCTTGTTCCGCATCGCTTGCCGAAGCTGCTGCAACTTCAGCACTTCTGGCAATTTCCTGAACTGTGGCTGACATTTGGGTAACAGCTGTAGCAGCCTGCTCAGTTTCCTGATGTTGTTGTGCCATACTATTACTTCCTTCGTTAGTAATATCAGAAAGTTCACTGGATGCATTTGCCAGCTGTTTGCTGGCAGATTCAACTCTAACCATTGTCGTTTGAATCTTACTAATAAAAGCATTGAATTCAATAGATAGTTTGGCTATTTCATCTTTCCCATTACTGCTCAGTCGCTGGGTGAGATTCCCTTCACCTTGAGCAATATCATGCAATGCGGCTGTAGTTGCTTTAAGTGGTATGCAAACACTGCGCGCAATGAGCATAGAAAGCAATATTACAGGCAAAAGAATTATAATAGCAATACCTCCGAGCGTTGTTGCACTTTCCCAAAAAATTGCGTCAACGTCATCTACATAGATGCCTGAACCAACAATCCAGCCCCAGGGCTTGAAGCCTTTTACATATGAAATTTTTTGAACGGGTTCTTCTAAACCAGGTTTAGGCCAAAGATAGGGAACATTTCCAGCACCTTTAGTTTTTACCATGTCTACGAAATCAACAAAAAGAAACTTGCCATCTGGATCCTTTATATTGGAAAGATCTTGGCCATTAAGTTGTGGCTTAATTGGATGCATGACCATTTTAGGCTGCATGTCATTAATCCAAAAGTAATTGCTTTTATCGTATCTGAGTGCTTTGATGGATTGTAAGGCAGCAGTTTTGGCTGCTTCCACTTTTAACTCTCCTTTGCTGGCCAGGGCTTGGTAATCGACCAGAATACTATGGGCTGTCTCAACTAGATATTGAGTTTGAGCCGCTTTTTCTGCCATCAAGCCAGACTTAAATTGTCCTAGTGCAGAAATTGTGATGGCTGAGATACCGATGAAAGACAAGGCTATTATCAACCACATCCTATAGGTCATACTGTATTTACGAAGAAAGTTCATGACAATACTCCAACTCCAAATGAAATGTTTTCTATCATACCGTTAGCAAATTTAAACAAATTGACTGGCTATATTTAATGTTAGTTCAGATTTGACTATAAGCAAATATTAAAACTTTCTTTCATAAAAGGGATTGTTGAGAGGAAGGATACACTCTTGAGTCTTTTCTTTACTTCTAATAAAATAAAAAATAATATACAAAGAAAGAAATGAGCAACTCTCTAAGACAGGTCAGTCTTTTCAGCTGGCAATGAGAGGCATGTGTTTTGTTTCCTGTCTAAGTAGTCATTTTCTTAGTTTGTTTACCAGCCATTTGTCGAGACATTCCAGAGTCAGATTCATCGACACTGAAAAAGCCCATCATATCTTCCAGAGAAACAGCCTGAGAATTCATTTCTTCGGCTGTGGAAGCCAGCTCTTCTGATAAAGCCGCATTATTTTGCGTGACGGTATCCAATTGAGTCATTGCGCTATTAATTTCACCAATACCCGTTGATTGTTCATCACTGGCAACACTGATCTCCTGAACCAGATCCGCTGTTTTGGCAATACTGGGCACAATTTCATTAAGCAATGTACCCGCTTTCTCAGAAACGGCAACACTGGATTTGGCCAACTCACTGATTTCATTAGCAGCCACCTCACTATTTCCCGCCAGTTTTCTGACTTCTGCGGCAACAACAGCAAAACCTTTACCATGCTCACCTGCCCGTGCAGCTTCAATAGCAGCATTGAGTGCCAAAATTTTTGTTTCATAGGCAATATCTTCAATAATACCAATTCTATTGGCAATATCTTTCATTGCTGTTACCGTTTGTTCAACTGCATCACCACCTTCTCCTGCCTGTACAGCCACATCTTCTGCCATTATTTTTGTTTGTTTAGCATTATCCGCATTTTGATTCACATTGGCACTTATTTGTTCAAGTGAAGAAGACGTTTCTTCTACTGTGGCGGCTTCTTCAGCAGCACCTGATGATAAATTCTGTACACTCTCATTTATGTGAGATGAGCTTTGAGTGATATTATTTGCCCCCACTATTACTTGGCCAACAATTTCACTCAATTTTTTCTGCATCTCGCGCAGTGAATCGGCCAAGACACCAATTTCATCTTTTTGATTAATATCTAAACTCCTGGACAAGTCTCCTGCCGAAATAGATTTGGCAAATTCAACACTCTTGGTTAAAGGTGATGAAATACTGTGGGAAATGAGTAAAGAAACCAACAATAATGGTATCAGGACAATAATGGCAATAACGCCAAGGTGTTTGGCACTTTGCAAAAATCTGACTTCAACATCATCAACATAGATGCCAGAGCCAACGATCCAACCCCAGGGTTTAAAACCTTTTACATAGGCAACCTTCGGTTTAGGTTGTTCTGAGCCAGGCTTAGGCCATTGATAAGAAACGTTCCCCGCTTCCTGTGATTTTACCTTATCAGCAAAAGAGACAAATATTGACTTGCCATCAGGATCTTTCACATTAGAGAGGTCTTTACCATTTAGTTCTGGCTTGATCGGGTGCATTATCATTCTGGGATGCATATCATTAATCCAAAAATAATTATTTTTATCATATTTGATGGCTTTAATCGTTTTCATTGCCTCTTTTTGGGCTGCCTCGACTCCCATTTCTCCCAAGCCGGCTCGAGTATGGTAGTTCACTAAAATACTATGCACAGATTCAACCAAATATTGAGTTTGAATCAATTTTTCCTCCATCAGTTCAGTTTTAAACTGTATTAGAGATAATATTGTGATGGATACAATCCCAATGACTGATATAACAATCAAAATAGCCATCCGTAATTTTATTTTAAATTGACTAAGAAAATTCATTGTAGAGTCCTCTTTATAAATTACTAACGATATTGTTTAGAGTAAGCATTAACAAGTGGGCATCAATCATGTCAAAAAAGGGCTTATCTTCGACAGTGAATAGAAACAGAGTTTCCAAAGCAGTAATTTATCTGCCTATTAGAAACTACGTTAATGCACTACCTGATTAACTCCAGAGCAAATGGATTTTTGTGTTAAAGATTCAAAATAGTCATGTTCACTACCAATAACTTGTTGAATGAGGCCTGGAATATCCAGAACGAGAGCCACCAACCCACTGCCAAGAATGGTAAAACCTGCAAAACCAGACAGACCTTTAAAAACACGACCTAGTGGTTTAATAACCGCCTGAACTTCCCCTAATAATTCATTGACAATCAGTCCGATTTTTTTGTTAGAAAACTCAATCACAACAATGTTATGACGCTCTCGGATCCGATGATTCATATAGGCTTCATTGAAATGAGTATTGTCCGCAGCAAAATACTCTTTTAAATGCACAATGGGTAATACTTCTTCTCTTAAAGTGATGTAATTATGAACGGATGTCTCTTCAATTTGCTCTGCTGTCAGTGTCAAACATTCATGAACCATATCCAGAGGAAAAATATAGGATTCGCTATCAATGCTGACATGGAAGCCATCAATAATGGCTAAAGTCAGTGGTAATTGAATAGTAATAGTGGTTCCCTGACCCAGTTCAGAATCAATAGTGACATTACCCCGTAAGACTTCAATATTGCGCCTCACAACATCCATGCCGACACCACGACCTGAAATATTGCTGATTTCCTGTGCAGTTGAAAATCCTGCCGAAAAAATCAAGTTTAAGATTTCTTGTCTGGAAAGCTTTTCATTTTCCTTAACGATGCCTTTTTCCAAACCCTTTGCCAACAAAACATCTGCATCCAGCCCTTTACCATCGTCAATGATCTGAATGGTAATATAACCCGCTTCATGTCGTGCTTGTAAAGTAACCCTTCCTTCTCTGGGTTTGCCTAAACGTTGACGTTCATCAGGCATCTCAATGCCATGGTCAATAGAGTTACGGATCAAATGCATCAGCGGGTCACCAATTTTTTCAATTACCGTTTTATCCAACTCAGTCTCTGCGCCATAAATTTCAAGTTTAATTTCTTTTTCCAAGTCTTTTGATGTGTCACGAATCACCCGATGAAAGCGATTAAAGGTCGTACCAATGGGCACCATACGTAAGCCCAATGCATTTTCTCGCAGATCTTCTAAGGCCATAGTCATACCTTCCGTGGTTTCAGCAAGTTCATCATCAGCAATGTGACCTGTGATCTGATTTAGTTTGGCACCATTAATGACCAATTCTCCCACCAGGTTAATTAGTTTATCCAGCTTGGCTGAATCGACTTTAACAAAATTCAAAGCATTCTGTTTTTTTTCTCGAACCTTATTTTGTTTATTTAAGGCTTCTTCAACCACTTCTTTTTGTACCATCTGATTTTCAACCAAAAGCTCACCCGTTAAGTGTTTTGCAGCAGAATCACCGACATCTGTATTGTCCTGTTGTTGATTGAGTACCATTTGCAATTCATTGTGTGTCAGACTACTCGTTTGTAACAGGATTTGCCCCAAAGCCATTTCCTCATCAGGCAGTTGTTCAATCAGGTTCTGGTATTCAGAAAAATGGCTTTGTGGTGGCAAGATAGTTAGCTGGCAAGCATCAAGAAATTGAAAAATTTCACTGATCACTTCTTTTTTTTCATGACTGAGCAGTGTGATTTCCCAGCCCAGATAGCAGCTTTCAGGATCCAGCTCATCCATTAATAGTAGATTTTGGGGGATAAAAATAGTTTCTTTAATTTTACCTAAATCCGCAATTTGACGAAACAGTGTGGCTGGATCAAAACCTTGACGAAATGTATCAATACCCAGTCTTAATGAGATATGATAATGTTCAGTTGCAGTATGTTCTTTATCATCAATTTCCACAAATCACCTCTATATTAATTCTGTGGCTCGATTACCCAGTTTCTATGCTTCTTCTTCCTGAAGACTCTCACCTGTAAAAAAATCCTGCATAAACATTGCCGCCATCTTGTCATTGAGTGTTTCAGGCTGATTAATTATCTGAAAAGTCTGATGATTGCTTTCTGCCGTTTTTTTACAACTGGCCAGTAATTGTATAAAAGAAGCATCAACTTCAGTAATAGCCGACACATCTAAAATCATATCAGTATCAACTGACCAGTTATCATGGATCTGCTGATGTATAGATACAATTTCATAAATTGTGCCTTCACCACTTAGCTGAATTGGATTCATTGATTTTCCCCATCAATCTTTTCTAAGACTCTGTCTATCACTGCTCAAGCAATACAATAAGATTATGATTCGACTTCAGAGTCCCTGTTCATATCACTCACGATGGCCACTTCTTCAGCAGAAAATATCTGACTAATATCTAAAATAATGATAAAGCCATCCTCAGTTCTGGCCATCCCTTTAATAAAATTAGTCTGGATTGTGGCCCCCAGTGTCGGGCTGGGTTCGATATTGTCTTCAGGTATCTCAATCACCTGGTGAACCTTGTCAACCACAATACCCATAACAACGGTATTTTCCTCTATTTCAACTTCCATAATGATAATACAGGTACGTTTATCTGCCTCCTGTCGACTCAGGCCGAATTTTGCTGCCAAATTGATCACAGGAACAACATTACCGCGTAAATTAATCACACCCTCGATAAAGTCAGGCACCATCGGCATTTTGGTTAATTTGCCATAGCGAATAATTTCACGAATGTTCATAACCTGAATGGCCAGCTCTTCATCTGACAGATCAAAGGTTAAATGTTGATCCTGCTCCGTCACTTCTAATTCATCGTTAATATGTTCAAGAGACATTAGTATTCCCTCTAAAAGCGTTCAAAATCATCAGGAGTGTTATCATCCTGAGCATCACTCAATTGAGACTTCCCCGGTTTTGCTGCTGATAATGAAGCAGTTGTGTTGTTTACTCTCTGACTCACTCTGTTTTGGGGTTGATTTCCAGTTCTATGCTGGGATATTCCAGAACCCGATTCATCAATACTGAAATAGCCCATCATATCTTCCAAAGAAACCGCCTGAGAATTCATTTCTTCGGCAGTGGAAGCCAGTTCTTCTGATAAGGCCGCATTATTTTGCGTGACTGTATCCAATTGCGTCATTGCGCCATTGATCTCACCAATACCTGTAGACTGCTCATCACTGGCAGCACTGATTTCCTGCACCAGATCGGCTGTTTTGGCAATACTGGGAACAATTTCTTTGAGTAGCGTACCCGCTTTTTCAGAAACGGCGACACTGGATTTCGCCAGCTCACTGATTTCATTAGCAGCAGCTTCACTGTTTCCAGCTAATTTTCTTACTTCCGCCGCAACAACGGCAAAGCCCCGGCCATGTTCACCAGCACGCGCAGCCTCAATGGCGGCATTGAGCGCCAAAATCTTAGTCTCATAGGCAATGTCTTCAATAATATTAATTTTCTCAGCAATATCTTTCATTGCGGTGACTGTTTGCTCAACAGCATCACCACCTTCTTCTGCCTGATGGGAAGCCGATTCAGCCATCTTTTCCGTTTGCTTGGCATTATCTGCATTCTGGTTGACATTGGCACTCATCTCTTCCAGAGCACTGGAGGTTTCTTCTACACTGGCCGCTTGTTCAGAAGCGCCGCTGGAAAGATTCTGAACACTTTCACTCATTTGACTTGAGCCCTGTGAAATATTGGCGGCAGAACTTTTGACATTACTGACAATTTCTCGCAGCTTTTCCGACATATCAATCATTGAAGCAAAAACACCTGTTGCTTCTCTGGTTTGCTGTTCGTTAAAACGCATGGTCAGATCACCTTCTGCCACATTTCTGGCGATGTCAGCAATGTCACCAGGTTCACCCCCCACCTGTTTAAGTACACCACGACTGACGACTAAGGCAATGCCTATGCCGATAATGACTGAAACCAGGATGGCAATATAGATAATGTTAAATGTGTTATCAACGGTTGTTACATTAGCCTCTTTGCGAACTTGCATTAAGCCTTGTTCTTCAGCATTAAAGTCAGCCATAATACTGCGAAACTTATCAAAATATTGTTTACCCTGAGCCTCACCAATCAGATCCGCCATATCATCCATGGTCTTGGCATTACCGATCTTACGACGTAACTCAATAGTCGGCTCAGTTACATTCATCTGCCAGTCTTTTATATTTTTTTCGGTTTCAGTCAATAAAGTGACTTGTTTAGGATTATCGTTTACGGTTGTTTTTAGCGCACTTAATAACTCATAAAAATATTTTTCACCGTCTTTATAGGGTGCCAGGAAAGCTTCCTGCCCAGCCAGGAGGTAACCACGCATTCCCGTTTCCATATTCACAGCGGCTGCCAGAATATCATTGGCCTGAGCAATCACCTTATAGGTATGGCTTACCCATTTTTCATTTTTATCCATACTTTCCAGGTGCTCAGCAACTCCCTGATTGGCTGTTTTGGCATCCTGCTGTCGTTTAGCCATCAGGTTTCGTTCAATATCCGAAAACTCAGCAATCTTGCTTCGAAAAGCATCAAAATATTGTTTGCCTTTTTGTTTTGACACATAATCGTCAATATCTTCTAAAGTGCTGATACCACGGCTAACCTGAGCACGCAATTCAATCACGGGGTCAACAACATTAGCCAACCAGTCACTGATCA
>JADGEK010000059.1:0-1306 GCA_016744395.1 Gammaproteobacteria bacterium
ATGTATTAAATTATAGTTTTAAAAAACATGAATTACCCTGTAGTGCCTTATATTCAGAAAAAGGCGTTCCAACAAAATTCCTCGCTAGGCTTATTATAAATGACAAACAAACTATGGGGTGTCAAAATAGAGGACCTAACTATATAAAATTTAGTGTTATTCTTACAGATTCTGGTCGCATAAAAAAAGTTGATGCTTTTAAAAATAAATATGAACTTTTGTTTTCTCAACTACAAAAAAAATATGATAAAACTAAAAAAACTTGGGATTGTAAAAAAATATAACGAATAAGGTTAGATATTGAGAGCGAAGCGAACTAAGATCTGAACCGTTTGTTGGACGAGCCTGATTTAAGTGTTGGAATGATGCTATGAAAATAGTCTTTCTCTAACACTGTTTAAATTAGTTAAACTAAACGTAGATTAATCTATCGCAAAACAATATAGCAAGCCCGCACTTCCAGTAGATTTAAGGTTTTCTGGCTACACCCCTTGGGTTGGTGTGCAAAAATCCATGACTTCGAACAATTATCTTCGGTAGGTCCTGTTAAGTCATGATGACAAACAACCGCTGAGCCTTTATCGTTACTGTTACAAGACGCTTAAATTGTATTGTTGTAAACTACCCAGATATAAAAATGAGTGAGGAGCCATTTTATGAAAAGCCTGATAATAGCATTGAGCCTGATGGCATCATCGATGGTCAATGCAGGTATTGATTATCTAGCCCGCTTTGAGCACAATCATCAGGTAAGTTATGGGCGTATCGATGGTCAAAATATTCAACCGCTTGCAGGTGATCTCTTTGGAAAGTTGGTACCTATTGGTACTCCCTTATCACTCTCAAAAGTAAAATTACTACTCCCAACTGATCCACAAAAAGTCTTCGCCGTTGGTATGAATTATACGAGCCATCTGTCATCTGCATCTGATGAAGCACCGCCCTTATTTCTAAAACTGCCAACTTCGCTTATCACTTCAGGAGAAGTGATCCATTTGCCACCTGAAGCAGACAATGTTCATTTTGAGGGAGAGCTGGTGCTCATTATTGGAAAGCGCGTAAAAAATATCACCGAAGCTGAAGCGAAGAACGTTATTTTTGGTGTAACAGTTGGAAACGATCTGACAGAGCGTAGTTGGCAAAGTTACGATCTTCAATGGATGCGAGCAAAAGCCAGTGACGGTTTTGGTCCTGTTGGATCTGTAATTGCTATTGGTGTGGATTACAATAATGTTCTTTTAAGCACAAGGCTTAATGGCAAAATTGTGCAACAGGAAAATACCCGCAACATGATTCACAAGCCTGC
>JADGEK010000059.1:1406-27935 GCA_016744395.1 Gammaproteobacteria bacterium
TATATGACTATTCTAAAAACCGAATTAACGATCAAACCCTTAAGCTCTTATTAGAGCTTGCAGAAGAAGTTAATTTATCAACCTGGATAAAAAAACTATTTAAGGGTGAAGCCATTAACCACACAGAAAATCGTGCTGTGTTACATATGGCGCTAAGGACTCAATCAAGTAAACCCGTTAAACTTGATGGGGTTAATATTTTACCTGATATTCATTATGAGCGGGAAAGAGTCAAACAATTAGCCGAAAAGATTAGAACTCGCCAATGGCGTGGTGCCACCAATCAACCCATTACCGATGTAGTCAATATTGGTATCGGTGGCTCTCACCTCGGACCACAAATGGTTTATGAGGCACTTAAACCTTATACCCTACATGATATCAATATTCATTATGTCTCTAATGTGGATGAAAACCACATCAATGACACACTTGTTTATCTAAATCCTGAAACAACCCTATTTATTATTTCATCAAAAACCTTTACGACTCAAGATACCATGGTCAATGCACAGACAGCCAAAAAATGGTATTTAAATAAAATGGGCAGTGAAGAGTTTATTCACCGTCATTTTTGTGCGGTAACCTCCAATATTACATTAGCCAAACAATTTGGTATTAATGAAGGTAATATTTTTAAAATGTGGGATTGGGTTGGTGGACGCTATTCCATCTGGTCTTCCATTAGTTTATCTATTGTTATTGCGATCGGTTCAGATAATTTTGATCAACTTTTAGTCGGTGCTGATGAGGTCGACCAACATTTTCAAAACACGCCTTTAGAACAAAATATCCCTGTTATTATGGCTTTATTGGGTGTTTGGTATAATAATTTCTTTGCCAGTGAAACGATTGCCATACTGCCCTATGATCAACATTTACACCGTTTCCCCGCTTATCTGCAACAAGCTGATATGGAAAGTAACGGGAAATCCGTTGATCGTGATGGCAAACAGGTAGAATATAGTACTGGACCCATATTATTTGGTGAGATTGGTATTTCTGCTCAACATGCTTTTTTCCAATTACTACACCAAGGCACCAAGTTAGTGCCTTGTGATATTTTAGCACCCATTTATAATATGGAACGAAACCTGACTCATCACCAAGCTTTGATGTCTAATGTCTTTGCACAAACCGAAGCCATGATGAAAGGTCGAAGTGAACAAGAAGTCACTGAGGAATTAAAAGCACAAGGTTTAAATGCAACACAAATTAAGGCACTATTACCCTACAAAATATTTCTGGGTAACAGACCAACCAGCACCTTTATTTTTGATACCTTAGACCCAAAAACATTAGGCTCATTAATTGCACTATACGAACATAAGATCTTTGTTCAAGGGATTATTTGGGACATTAATTCATTTGATCAATGGGGTGTTGAATTAGGTAAAAAGCTTGCGAACACGATATTATCACAACTAGACGATGATAATGAAGTCACTGATCATGATTGCTCAACCAATGGATTGATTAATCATTATAAGAAAAAACGAAACTTACCTAAATAATGCATCGACTCGTAAATTCTTACGGGTAGTTTTGATTACATTTGTCATTATATTAGTTGATGCTCATTAAGTCTGTCGTTTTGCTTTCAAGCTTCAGTAGACAATCAATCTGACAATTTCATCCCTTAAAAAAGCATCACGACAGGCGTTGTTAGGAATTTAAAATTCAGCATTAAATATCCAGATCATCTAAGAAAGCTTGGTTTTGTTCATCTTTAGATAAGTTTGAATCATGATAGTCCTGATTATCGGGATCATTTAATTCAATAAATTCAGTTCTTTCCATCGACATTTCCAAATGGAAGGTTTTGTGGCTTTGTGTACGAAAAATGACTCGTCGTGATTGAGGTCTTTCAATATTAGCATTTATTGAAAGCACCAGCTCTTTATTGACCGCGAGCATTCTTGGCTGTGTCTGACTGATAGATAAGGACAATTGATGCTCCAGTTCGCCTTGAAAATCACCCACCATCTGGTTCATCAACTCACCTAGCACATTGCCCACATCATCCGCCGTATGCTGATCAGAAATTTCCTCTTCCGGAAAGCCCATTTGTCTCATATAAGCTTGATACAACTCAACAGCAGCACCTGCCGACATATTAATAATGACTAAGCCAGAAAAAGCCCCTTCAAATAATACAAAGCAGCCCATATCAGGCTTTAAGCAGGTTTTAGCAATTTTTTGCACCATAGGTGAATACTGGATATCATTCATGGTTGTCTGTGAAAGGATCTTTTTCACTGACTTACATAAAATAAGCAAAACATCATCGGTTGTTTTATTTTTTTTTGCTGCCATAGAACACTCTCACCTTATAATTGAATTCAATTTAATCCAAGTATAGACACTATTTGATAAAGTAACAGCCAAAATTAAACTCAATATGAAATTCCTCAATGAATATTATTATTTAATTATATACTGATTCAGATCACTGAAAGTCTCCATTTTTTTTAATAAACTGAGCGCAGAAAAAGAAATAACAAGACCAAAACCAATTCAGAATGTTTCATTATTGGTTTTACACCGATATTCCTTTTTCTAATACTATTAACAAATTACTAGCTCTTTTAGTTGGAGGAGGTCACTATGATCTTTGATTCATTATCATTACTTGCAATATCAACGTCCATTTTCATCGTATTTTTATTGATATGGAATTACCGCCATGATGATTGTTCTGGTACAGACGATTAACTTAGCTTGTATTGATACACGTTAAATCTATATTTTAAAAGCATTATGTATTCATTTATAGGACAGTAAAAAAGAAATTAACTGGACATCGTGGTTCTATAACGAATTGATGAGGATATTGCCGTAGAGCAACCTGGTTGATGATTTCAAAACAAATCTCAATAATTCAGTATAAAACAAATGCCCTTTTACACCCATGTCATTTCTTAGGGGTTTTTATGTAATATTCATTAAAATTTCATGGTTCCTTGCTTTAAATCAATTTCTTTTTCTAAAAAATATTAGAAAATAAGCTTATTCTAATATTTATAAAAACAAATGAATCGGAAGAGTACAATACTCGCCCATACAATAATCACAAAACAACGATAATAAAACAAACTCCAAAGGATGATCATGAAACCTATTGTCACGCCTCTATTTGCCGCAACCGCACTGATCTGTGGTGTTTTTACCTCATCGATTGCATTAGCAGCTGATGCCCACGACCCGATTTATACGGTTAAAACCAGTTCACAAGCAAATCATATCGCTCTAGGCGGCACAGTCATTCCCTGGAAAACAGTGAAACTTTCCGCTCAAATGCCTGGTGATGTTAAATCCATTGCTGGCTCTGAAGGTGATTTTTTTACCAAGGGCACCGTTCTGGTGACTCTTGATACTGGTGCTTTGATGGCCAAACGACACTCAGCAGAAGCACAGCTGGCCAGTGCTCGAGCGGGTTTAAGCAATGCCAGAGTTCAATACCAGCGTGAATTACAAAATCCAAACTCACAAGCCAACTCAATGATGGGTGGTCTTCCTGCGGTGATGGGAATGATGACCGATCCCGTTCGAAGTGCTTCCAGCCGTGGTGGTAACCGAGGAATCGATCGCTCCGCCAACCTTCATCAATATCAGGTTGGCATTGAAACCGCCCAAAACCAAATCCGTCAGGCCTTAGCTGGCATTAAAGAGTTAGATGAAAACTTGATCAATGCCACCAGTATCGCCCCATTTGACGGTACGATACTCAATAAAATGGCTGAAGTGGGTGACATTATTCAACCTGGAATGCCTATTATAGTCTTCGGTGACACCAGCCGTATGCAGGTTCAAATTGAAGTACCCAATCGTTTACTCAATCAACTAACCGTCGGACAAAAATTACCAGCCAGACTCGATGGTGATAAAGTTGACATTCAAGTGCAAGTTGCTCGCATTTTTCCTATGGCTGAGCAAGGTGCTCATACCACGACAGTCAAACTTGACTTACCTTTAAATATTGCTGCTCGTGCAGGTATGTATGCTTCAGTAAAAGTAGGGGAACAAAGCACTACCAGTCATGCCCTGCCCGTTATACCTGCCTCTAGTATCGTTTGGCGTGGCAGTCTGCCTGCAGTATTTCTGGTTAAAGAAGATAATCATTTAAAAATGCAACTGATCCGTATGGGTAGTGCATCAGACAGCGATCACTTTACAGTGATTTCAGGCCTTAAATCAGGCGATAGAATTTTAACCACCGCAAACTCTTCAACTCGCTCTGGCCAGACTGTTGCAACACTTGTTCAGCCAAAAGAACCTGCATCACCCGAGCAGTCAGGTGAGGAGTTAAAGTCTAATGACTAACAACAACGATAACGAAAATAACGATATCAGTAAGAACAGTTCATCTGATGATCCCTGCCATAACCCATGTCAGGATGACAAAAAAGATCTGGGCATTGCGGGCCGCATGGCGGACTCATTTATTCATTCACCTCTATCACCTCTACTGTTTACAGTCATGTTATTGGTCGGTATTTATGGTCTGATTGCGACTCCCAGGCAGGAAGATCCGCAAATTTCTGTGCCAATGATTGATATTTTTCTCAAACAAACAGGCGCCTCCTCTGATGAAATTTCAGAATTAATGGTCAAACCTTTAGAACGTTTATTAAGTGAAATTCCTGGCGTAAAACATGTTTATTCGGTCAGTGATAAAGAACGCGGCATTATTACCCTTGAATTTAATGTCGGTGAAAATATTGAGTCCGCAATTATTCTGACCCATAACAAGGTTCAGGCCAATCTGGATATTATGCCTCCAGGTGGAGATATGCCCCTCATTAAACCCAAAGAAATTGATGATGTTCCCGTACTGGCTCTGACCTTATGGTCTAACGAAGTCGACGATGAACAACTGCGCACACTGGGTTTCAGTTTGATTCAAAGTCTTAAACAGGTGCCAAAAACGGGTAACGCCTTTCTAACAGGTGGTCGTTCCCGACAACTAAAAATTGATATTCAACCAGAAAAACTGTCTGGATATGGCATTACAGTCGGCCACATAGCTCAAGTCATTCAAAACTTTAACACGGAACAGTTAGTGGGTAGTGTTGAGATGGATAGTCAGTTTTTCTTTGTTGAAAGTGGGGCTTTCTTCACTAATGCCAGAGATTTTCAACGTTTGATTGTAGGCTCTCATAACCAACGTCCTGTCTATCTTTCTGATGTGGCTAAAGTCTATGAGGCACCTGAAGACACAAAACATATGGTGAATTATTATTCTACCGATAATCAGAATAAATCTGAAACCGCTGATGGCGCACCTGCCGTCACCATCGCTATTGCTAAGCAGCATGGCGCTAATGGCGTCAGTGTGGTGGATAATCTGCTCGATAAAGTGGAAGAATTAAAGGGCTATATGATCCCTGATAATGTCCATGTTGAAGTGACCCGTAACTATGGTTTTACGGCCAATGAAAAAGTGAACAGTCTGATGTTCAAACTCTTTGTTGCAACCATGGCTGTCACTTTCCTCGTATGGTTATCACTCGGGGTCAGGCCTGCAATTGTGGTACTGGTCACCATTCCAGTGGTTCTGGTGGTCACCATCTTTGTGGCCATGATGATGGGCTTTACCATTGACCGAGTCAGTCTCTTTGCCCTTATTTTCTCCATTGGATTTCTGGTGGATAATGCCATCGTAATTGTTGAAAATATCTACAGTCGCTGGCTGCAACATGGCGCCACCACAACAGCAGTTGCAGTGGATGCCGTGAGAGAAGTGGGTAACCCTACCATTCTGGCCACATACACAGTTATTGCTGCGCTACTCCCTATGGGTTTTGTACGCGGCATGATGGGTCCCTATATGGAACCGATCCCAGCATTGGGTTCTGTGGCAATGGTTTTTTCTTTAATTGCCGCCCTCATCTTTACACCTTGGCTGGCCATTCGTTTATTACCTTCCATGAAGAAATTGCGCAAAATGGAAGTGCGTGATCAAAAAATTGATAATGCTCTGGAGAAATTTTTCCGTAAAGTTTTAGGTAAATTAATCAATAATAAGCTTTGGGGCCGAGGCTTCCTGGCCGCTTTGATTGCATCCTTCTTCCTGACTATTTACATGTTTGTTAATACTGCGGTTACTGTCAAAATGTTACCCTTTGATAATAAATCAGAATTTAACGTTGTTATTGACATGCCTGATGGTACCTCACTCGCCAATACGGCCAGTGTCACTCGGGAAATTGTTGAGATTATAAAAACAGTCCCTGAGGTACTTGCGGTACAAGACTATGTGGGCACATCAGCCCCCTTTGATTTCAATGGTTTAGTTCGCCACAATTACTTACGCCAGTATCCTTGGCAATCTGAAATTCATGTCCAGTTACTGCACAAGAAAGAACGTGCTCGCAGCAGTCATGAAATTGCCGTTGCAGTGCGTCAATTAATTGCTCCTATTAAGAAAGCCTATGCTGCCACCACGACAGTGGTTGAAATGCCTCCTGGCCCTCCTGTGCTGCAAACCGTGGTTGCAGAAGTTCATGGCCCTGATGCCGAGACTCGCCGCCAGGTTGCTGCCGACTTGACTAAGATATTTGAAGAGTCAGAGCTGATTGATGATGTGGATAATTTCATGCGCGGTGATTTAGATATCTGGCGCTTTGAAATTGATATGGACAAAGCCGCTTATTATGGTGTTTCAACCAAAACCATCAACCAGCATCTTGGTATGGTTATGGGACAGTTTAAGGTCGGTGATGTAAAACAAAAACGCATTCTTGAACCCACTAATATTCTACTGCAAATTCCTTTAGAAACTCGAACTAACTTGAGTGCTCTCTCTGAAATGCCTGTGATGACCCAGGATGGCCGTATGGTGCCTCTTGGTGAACTAGGTACTTTTGTGAAGGTCAAGCATGATCCCATGATATTCCATAAGGATCTACGACCTGTTGAGTTTGTATTAGGTGATGCAGTTGGACGTCTGGCAGCGCCTATTTATGCCATGATGGATGTTGATGAGCGCCTTAAAAACTATAAAACACCCGATGGTGTCACGATGTCAGGTACCTATACTGCACCACCAAAAACTGATATGCAATCTGGTTTTGAATGGACGGGAGAGTGGACGGTAACCTACGAAACTTTCCGCGATATGGGTATCGCCTTTGGTGTGGCACTCATTGCGATTTATATGCTAGTGGTCTGGCAGTTCGGTAACTTTTCAATCCCTGCCATCATTATGACCCCCATTCCCTTAACACTTCTTGGCATCATTCCAGGTCATTGGCTTATGGGTGCAGATTTTACCGCGACATCCATGATTGGCTGGATTGCTCTGGCAGGTATTATTGTGCGAAATTCCATACTGCTCATTGACTTCACAATGGTGGAAGTTGGTCGTGGCATGGAATTATACGATGCCGTTATCACAGCAGTAAAAGCCAGAACACGTCCTATTATGATCACCGCTCTGGCATTGGTCTTAGGCTCTGCCGTTATCTTAACGGACCCAACCTTTGAAGGCATGGCCATTTCTCTGCTGTTTGGTGTATTTGTTTCAACCATCCTGACGCTTCTGGTCATTCCATTAGGTTGTATCAGTCTTGGAGAGCAAATCTTTCGTGAAGCGGCTGCCACTGATACTCGAATTGAAAAAGAACGGGAAGAGGCAGAAAAGGCAGAAGAAATGCTTAAAAAAAGTGAGGTACAAAACTAAACAGTAAAAATGCTGCATGCTTTAAAATGCGATATCAATCAAAGGGTGACATCTTTAATTTGAGATGTTACCCTTTTTTTCTGCAAAAAATATGATATTGGAATCTTCTAATGAAAAACGAACAAGAAATAAAGAAAGAGTTAGAACGCTTAGAAAAATTCAATGATCCCGTAATGCTAATGGTGATTTTCCTTGCCATTCCTGCCGTCATTGTCGCAGCAATCATATCCAGCTTTGGTGGTGGCACATTGATTAAAGGCGCCATTGCAGCTTGTTTTTTATTTTTTACCTGGCTGGCTTTTAAAGTAGGTTCATTGATAAAACAACGTATTGAATCCTTGCAAACACAATTAAATGCTTTGAAATAATTCTAAGTTAAGCAGTAATATCCGCTCCATAGTGTCCCAAAAGACACCATCAATCGAATAAATTGTTAAAGAACTAAAAGAGTTAGCCTTTTAATGATTTGTAATATAACGTAAGTGTTCTCCATTTGTCCCACAACAACCACCAAGAATTTTTACCCCATAGCTCTTGTTTAATTCAACCATAAGTTTTCCCCATTTACTGATGGAATCTACTTCTAAATTATTAGCACCGTCAAGATCACAATGATCTAATGATGATGCATTAGCTTGATATCCAATAAGTCTTTCAAATAATTTTGCAGGCTGATTCTCAGGACAAATGAACGATGGGAAAGCACAATTAACCATATAGCCTAATGGATTAATGGTAGTATTCTTATCAATAAAATTAACCGCATCTGATAATAGAGTTCCATCTAATACTTTACCATCTCGTGAAATCACAAAGCTTATAATATATGGAACTCCAGTCATTTCCATTGCCTTGGCAATGCCAAGCGCTTCATTGACATTTGGAAGAGTTTCAGCAATTAGATAATCGATTTCACCACTTACAAGCTGCTCAATTTGCCAAGAATGGAAATTTTGAGCTTCTAGTATAGACAATCCTTCAGCAGGTTTGTAACAGTCATTTTTACATCCGATTAGTCCACCTATTTTTATATTGTCACTACCATTTTTTTGTAAGCGTCTTAATTTTATTAGAAATTTAGCAGCGTCGATATTGATAGATTTTGGAACATTTGATGATATGACTCTTGCATAATTTGCCCGCCATGTCGGAGTACACAAAAGAAGTGGCTCTTTAGCTTTTAGGGCAATATCAATATATTCTTGATATAGGTTCAACAATGCTTTTCTTCCATATTGATTATAAATCAATGGGGCATTGACCAGTCTGGGGTGTAATTCAAAATGATTAGAACGCCTGAGCCGTTCAACAATTGCCGCTTCTATTAGAATTTTATTGTTGTTTTTAAGTAATTGTTTCATACATTGGTTCTGTCGTAAAAAAAATGAAGAATTAAATAATTCTGGTCATATCAATCAGAAATTCAAGGCTAAAAGGTTAGCATGCTAAGTTGCAAATGGCGATATTTTAAAAAGGGAATTATTATTCTAAATATCAGATAGATCGCATAACTCATATTAGGATTCAAAACCTGAACTATGTTCACTTCTTGCATCATTGTGTCTTTTTTTACGACAGAACGAGTGGCCGTAAGAAGTCATAATAAAAAGCTATTTATCATCAATATTACTATATATTAATAACAATATTGACATTCTATCTTATTAATAAGATTAGACATTATCACCCAACATTAATATTATCGTGCATTATTGTATAATGTTAATATTGTTGTGTATTATTAGTAATATTGTATGTTATTGTATACTTTTATTTTTATGTATTAATGAATTTATAGGAAGTACAATTATGGGCGACCAAGTTAACTCCAACGAAACTGATGGTTACGATAGAAATAAGGATTTAATATCAGGTGATGAAGATATCGAAAAAGCTTCCCGCGCATTGAAAGCAATGGCTCATCCTCTACGCTTAAAGATTTTATGTACTCTTGCTGATGAAGAAATCAGTGTCCAGGACATTGTGGGAAAGGTAGGTACCTCACAGAGTAATATCTCTCAGCATTTGGCTATTTTACGAGATAAAGGCATTCTTACTTCACGCAAAGATGCTAATAGAGTTTATTACCGAGTTGGTGATGCAGGCACATTACGCTTAATTATTATGATGAGAGACGTTTTCTGTCCTATTAGCTGATATTAAAAGAGAGAAAAAATGTTTAAACCAGTACTATTTTTTTTATTACTATTATTTTTCAGTCATTACTCATTTTCAGATGAACCAAAAGATTATCCTTTTTATTCTTTTGATGAGGCCATACAACAGGCAAAAGAAAAATCAAAACCCATCTTTGTTTATTTTGGTCGATACGGTTGTGGATATTGTGAGAAAACGAATGTAGAAGCATTTTCCTCTGCTGAGGTGAAACAAATCTATACCGATCACTATGTACTAGCCTACGTTGACTCAGAAAGTGGTAAAAGACTGCGTCTACCAAGTGGCGAGAGAATTACAGAGCGTGAATTAGGTACTCGATACAAAGCCTTTGTGACCCCTGTTTTTTCCTATCTTTCCGCCGAAGGTAAACAGATACATCAAATAATTGGAGTGCAAAGTAAAGAGTCTTTGATTGCTGCGGATAAAAAAGCTCAGAATCTCATATCAAAGGCAAGTTCTCAGTGAAACAGACTCATATCTTTTTTATCTTTTGTTTGTTTTTGTCAACAAAATCCTATGCTCAATTTTGGTCGTTTACGGCACCTGTCGATATTACTCATGGTCAGGTAGACAAAGTTTATCATCATCTTGAATCATCAGGCCGTCGAAACATTGCAGTCTCTGAGAATACGGTTGCCGTAGTCTGGGAAGATAATCGTAGTGGTGAGCCTTCAGTCTATCTTGCCCTGAAAAATAAAAATGAAGACAATTTTAATGTTGAGTTAAAAATAAGTGGTGATGGTGAGGCTTACGAACCGAGTATTGTTGCATTGGCTAGAAATCGTTTTGCCTTAAGCTGGGAAGAGGACGGCAAAGTCTATGTCCGTGTTATCAACGCTGAACAATTAAAAAATATAAAACTTGCAAAAGCAATACAGCTACCTGCAAAAGAGGCAATGCAATCCAGTTTGACTTCCAATGCTCATCAGCTTTTTATTACTTTGTCTAAACGTGTAGAACATTATAATCAAATTCAGCTGGTACAACTTAATGTGGATCACCAGGAAAATTTGAAACTATTGAAAAACTGCCGTGTTGATCCCAAGCCAGTTAAAAATGATCAGTTCTACCCCACTGCAGTTATTGTTAAGGATCGTATTATGGTTGCCTGGGAAGATCGACGTATGGGGCATACCATTATTATGGGCGCTCTGAGCCAGTCCGATGACTTTTGTCAATTCCAACCACCACAACGCATTAGTCAGAAACCAGGAAATCGCAAACTACCCTATGGCAAGGGATATGGTGTTTCAAGGGTTGCACTGGGTCATTTTGGCCAATCAGAAGTTCTTGCCGCATGGGCAGATAAACGGAACTTTCGTGAGGGCTATGATATATATGCCTCAGTATATGATAAGCCAGGAGTATGGGGAACCAACCAATCAGTACAAGATGATTTTGGTGGTGTTGCACGTCAGTGGCATACAACCGTTACAGGTCATTCAAATGGTCGTCAAATCGTTGCATGGAGTGATGAACGTGAAGGACATTCAGATATATTTTACAGCTGGTTTAATGATGGTGAATGGAGTGAAGATCTAAATATGCCTGGTGCTTCTGGTGTAGGAGAACAAACACACCCCTCAATTATAGTGGATGATGAAGGTAATCTTCATGTCACCTGGATTTTACGTAAAAAGGTGGGTGGCATGACTCGCCTAAGATATACATTAGGTCGCTTGAACTGAGCAATAGAAAATCATTTGGTTCTGCTATCATGTCTTAATACTGTAAACATGAGGAAACTGATTGTGTTCCTCGTTTGTTTTATACCATTAAGTTTAGAAGCAATTATCAATTTTGTGTCTTTTATAAACGCCATCAGGCTGCCGCCCCAGAGTTTTCAA
This sequence comes from Gammaproteobacteria bacterium, assembly GCA_016744395.1. Taxonomy (GTDB): domain Bacteria; phylum Pseudomonadota; class Gammaproteobacteria; order GRL18; family GRL18; genus GRL18. The sequence continues at coordinate 13,116 of JADGEK010000059.1, forward strand.
TTCACAAGCCCATTATTGGCATTATCCTTGAAGAAAACAAATGAACACTGAATACGCTCTTTCATGGCTTTTTACTTTATTACCAATCGTTATAAGCCCAGGCCCTGCAAATATTTTATATGCTGCTTCTGGTAGTTCTTTCGGTGTTAAGGGCACAATCCCCTTTTGGTTGGCAACCAATATTACCAGCATTTTTCAAACATTGGCTATCGGATTTGGGCTTAATTTTCTACTTTCGACTTATCCCGAGATAACGATTACGATAAAGTATATGGGTATCATTTTTCTTCTATATCTTGCATTTAAATTTTTCAAAATGTCGAATACTTTAACAGAAGCAGTTGAACCACTTAGCTTCAGAGATGGAGTGGTTGTAGAGATACTAAATGCCAAGTATTTGCTAGTACCAACAATCATGTTCTCGCAATTTTACAGCCCGGAAACGGGTGGCTACAGACAAATATTCATTTTGACATTTGCTCTCGTGTCTTTGACATTAACAACCAGTATGATTTGGATCCTTGGAGGTAAATCTCTTGCTTTATTTGTCTCCAAAAAAAATACACAAAGAGTTCAAGGATTATTGTTTGGCTCACTATTAAGTGTTACTGCTTTATGGTTATTTATAACTTGAAAACGGTTCTGCTATTTTTTTGAGTCAGAAACTCATTAAATGAATGGATAGGTAAAGGCTTACTAATAAAATATCCCTGCACGGTATCACAACCTAATTCTTTTAATCGAACATAGGTTTCCCTATCTTCGACGCCTTCTGCCACAACCGTTAATCCTAAATTGTGTGACAACTCGATGGTTGACTTTACAATCACTTCATCGTCTGTATCTTCAATCATATCCATTACAAAAGAGCGATCAATTTTAAGCTCACTCACAGGTAATTTTTTTAATCGACTCAGAGATGAATACCCCGTGCCAAAATCATCAATCGAAAGAATAATACCTAATCCTTTAAGCGTTATTAACGTTTCACATAAGTGCTCATATTCTGCTAAAAATAAATTCTCAGTAATTTCAAAAATTAAGCTACCCCCTATACTGGAATCTATAATATTTTCTTTTAAAAACTGAATAAAATCTGCATGATTCAAAGACAGAGTTGAAATATTAACAGCAACTTTTATATCATATCCCACTTTTTTCCATAAGCTAATCTGCGCCAATGCCGTTTTAACTGCCCATTTGGTATAGCGATCAATCTGACCTGTTTGCTCCAAAGCTTCAATAAAAATATTGGGTGGGATAAAGCCTAACTTAGGGTGCTCCCAACGCCCTAATGCTTCAACACTGATTAAAGCATCGTCCTGAAGACGTATTTTTGGCTGATAATACAGTTGAAAATCATTTTCTTCCAATGCTTTATGCAGATCCGTTGTCATTGTCAATTGAGCAGTCGATTTATTATCAATATCAGGATCATATAAATGAATACCCAACTTAACATCTTTTGCATGATACATAGCGCTGTCTGTATGCCGTAAAAGCTCACTAATATCTTCACCATGCTCAGGATAAACTGAAGCCCCTATACTGGCACTGATAGCAACTTCTGTTTCATTTATTGTGAAAGGAGAATTCAATAATTCAAGCAATTCATAACCGCGACTTAATATTTCTCTTTGATTGTTTTGCGGAAGAATAAAAACAAATTCATCACCACCTAAACGGCTTAATGTTTCATCAGGTAATAAATTCTGCGAAAAACGTTGACCGATCTGTTTGAGTAGATGATCACCATTTTCATGTCCCAGAGTGTCATTTATTTCTTTAAAATTATCCAAATCAATCAGAAGCAAACCAATGTTTTGTTGATTAATCCTGGCATGAGCAATATGTTGTCCCAAACGATCCTGGAATAAGGAACGATTGGGCAAGGAAGTCAGGGGGTCATAGAGAGAAAGTTGTTCTAATTTACGGCTGCTGTCTTTAAGTTGTTTATTCAGTTTTTCCTGGTGTAGCTGATAATCAGACATCATTTGATTAGACATTTCCAGTTTTTGAAATGTCATGGCATTTTCAATAACAATGGCAACCGTGCTGGCAAAAATCGAGAGAAAATTTAAATCACGACGGTCAAAATCAGAACCATTTAATTTATTAATTCCAGCAAGACCACCCAAAAAATGTTCTCGACCAACCAGCGGCACTAAAATGATAGAACCCGCTTCTTTTTCCCAAATATTACGATCCTTATCGTTGAGCTCATCCAGCACGCCACGCCACCAGGCACGTTTATGCTTCCATACCCAACCACAAATTCCTGTATTATAAGGTAAAGACTCGCCCACAATTTCAGTGGCATTCTTGCCCGCACCACCTCGATAAGTGTACACTTCACAGTCCTCATCCAATATTGGAATCAATAAGGTTTCAGCCATGAGTAATTCACGAGCACGTTCTGCAACAATTTGAAAAACCTTCTCAATATCAAGTTCTCCACCAATTTCAGAAAAAGTGGTCTTCAATAACTCAATTTCAGCTTCTCTATCATGCAGTTGTTTTTCTAATTCTTGAACTTTATTATTATTATTATCAGTTTTATTGACCACAAGTCTATCTCATCATTCTTTAAGTTGATCATATCAATTTAATTATAGACACAAATAGGATAAATGTTAGTCCACACTGCAATTAAAACATCTTAAGAATTTGGAAAGTCTCAAAAATGAGTAGCCCTCGCATTATATTTCTACTCAACCATTAAAGTGGCCCCTCGTTTTCAGTGAGGGAGTTAATCATTTTTAATTATTTGCTATCTTTTCATGGTGTCTTCAGTTGACCCTGGGGCCATACTGATAGTCATACCCCTTAGTTAAACCAGGGAAACTGATGGCAATTCTAAGTTTCCCAGGCAGCATATAAACTTTATTATCCGAAACCAATATTTCATAAGATAAATATTCTCCAACCACTGAAAGTCCTGTCCCAGATAATCACTTTTTAGTCACATTAACAATCTTTTTCATATTCACATTGGAACTTAAACTCAGCACAAAAGTATACAACTTTGAGCTCTTTAATTGGGCTTTACCCATACAAACATTGCTCCTAAGTTCAAATACTGCCACTTTTTCAACAGACATAAGGGACAGAATTTGCTACAATAGTCAACGTATTTCCTCCAGGCCCATAGCTGAAGTGCTTTCATTAAGCATTTGATTAGGCGCATACTAGTCACTTTAAACGTTATCTTATACTGACAAACAATAACCTGAAAGCCTTATTGTTGTAGCAAGCTGACACTTCTTTGGATTGGTTGCATTACTTTGCATCTGTGGCGGTAAAACACTATGCGATTGCTTAGGCACAGCCTAAATTCGGAGAAATTTGTACTGAGAAAATAGAAATAAAAACATTTCAGGAGGTCAATGTATCCTTATAATAAATTGAGCTCAGTTTTTGCCTTTTTTATTTTAGAAGTGAAGACTCAAAAATAATTTAAATCAACACTTATTCTCCTCCTGAAAAGCCATTCTGGCGCCATGCCTCATAACTGATAATGGCGACCGCATTGGATAAATTTAAACTGCGACTATTGGGTTTCATGGGGATCCTCAAACGCAGACTGACATCAATATTCAACAAAACATCGTCAGGTAAACCATGTGTTTCTGAACCGAATAGCAACACATCATTCTCCTTATATTCCAATTGATCATGCGCTCTACTGCCCTTGGTTGTACACGCCAAAATTCTTCTACCCTGCATTGTCTCAATAAAAGCTTCATAATCAGGGTATCGTGTCACATTGGCTAAGTCATGATAATCCAGGCCTGCACGGCGCAATTTTTTTTCCTCAAAATCAAATCCTAGTGGCTCAATCAAATGTAACTCACAACCATTATTCGCTGCCAGACGAATAATATTTCCAGTATTTGGTGCAATTCGAGGCTCATAAAGTGCAATATGAAACATTTCATTTCCTGGTCAATTATAATTAATAGGGATATTAAACTAGGCGCTTTACTACTACATTTCGTTTCAGCAAACGACTCATGGTCACTTGAGTTTTCTCAATAGAGCCTGTCGTCAGGTATTGAACATTGCCAGCTCCTGATTTTTTTGCCATAAATTCTTGTGCTAAAACCCTTAATAATTGCTCTGCAATGGCACGACTGGTATCAACTAATTCGATTGAATCACAAATTATTGCCTTGATAGGGACACTTAAAAATGAGTAATGTGTACACCCTAAAACAATGGTATCGACTTGCCGGGACAAAAGCCTGGAAAGGTATTTTTCTAACAAAAGGAACGTTTCTGGTGTATCAAGTAAACCTGCTTCCACTTGATCGGCCAGCCCTGGGCAGGATTGATTATACAAGCTGATAGACTTTGTATAACGTAAACTTAGGTCTTTATATCGCTCACTGGAAATTGTACCTGATGTTGCCATCACACCAATTTTATTATTCTTAGTGAAGGCAATTGCAGGCTTTATACCTGGCTCCACACCAATAAAAGGAATACCATATTGTTGGCGAAATGTCTCAATGATAGATGCAGTAGCCGTGTTACAGGCAATGACAATCACTTTAGCACCTTGGGCCAAAAGGTATTCCGTTATTATTCTTGAGCGTTGTTCAATATAGGCTTCATCTCGACACCCGTAGGGGGCGTGGCCACTGTCAGCAACATAGAGAAGATTTTCATTGGGCAGTAATTGGTGGATGTGTTGTAAGACAGAGAGACCACCAACACCAGAATCAAAAATACCAACAGGTTGATCATCCATGCACTGACAATCCTTATTCTGATCTATAATCTCTGGTTAATAAATTTTGCACTGCTTTTTGAGGTGCCAGTCCCTGATATAATACCTGATAAACCTGTTCCACAATGGGCATTTCAACTTTTAGCTCATGCGCCAGAGAATAAATTTGTTTGGCAGCCTGCACACCTTCAACAACCTGTTGTATTTCTTCTTCTGCCTGCTCAATCGTCTTCCCCTCGCCAATTGCCAGGCCCATACGTCTGTTTCTGGATTGATTGTCCGTACAGGTCAGTAGTAAGTCGCCCAACCCAGACAGTCCCATTATGGTCTGATTTTCTGCACCCAGCTTTTGAGAGAGCTGACTAATTTCATTCAAACCTCGAGTGATCAGCGCTGAACGAGTATTTGCACCATAGCCCAGCCCATCAGCAATACCAGCAGCAATTGCCATCACATTCTTGGCTGCACCACCAATTTCTAAGCCTATGATGTCCTTGCTGACATAGGGGCGTAAAGTTGCATTACAAAGTAATGTTGAAAGTTGTTGAGCATAATTTGAATCATTTGCAGCAATCGTCAATGCCGTTGGTAAGCCATTAGCAACTTCAGTGGCAAAAGTGGGCCCTGAGATAACGGCCTGTTTAACAGGTGTCTGAAAGATTTCATCAACAACCTCATGGAGCAATTGATGAGTATCGGGTTCCAGCCCTTTAGTGGCCCAACTAATGTTCTGAATTTGGGGGTTAATTGTTTGAATTCTTAACACAGTATCACGAAATGCATGACTGGGCACTACAACCAGCAGTACATTGCTTTGTAAAACAGCCTGTTCAAAATCACTGCTTAACTTCAGTTTTTCTGGAAAAGCAATACCAGGAAGAAAAATGCTATTTTCACCCGCTTGCTGCATAGCAGACATTTTTTCTTTATTGCGCCCCCAAAGGAGCACTTCATGACCGTTTTTAGCTAACAAGATGGCAAGAGCGGTTCCCCATGAACCCGCTCCAAGAACAGTAATGCTTTGCGTCATAATGATTCTGTTATTTCAATATTAAGGCTAGTGAACGGCATCAGAAGAGGATTCACCCTCTTCTTGTTGTGCCTGGCGCTGTTGCAGATGCTGTGCATAAACCGCGTCAAAATTAACAGGCTGTAGAATAAGCTGAGGAAAACCACCTTTATTCACCAGTTCAGAAATCACTTCACGAACATAAGGGAATAAAATATTAGGTGCATAGCTGCCTAGCATGGCATCCAGTTGTTGCTGTTCAAAACCAACAACATTAAAAATACCTGCCTGTTCTACTTCGGCTAGAAATGCAGTTTTTTCACCCACTTTAACCGTCACCGTTACTGTTAGAACAACTTCAAAAGTGTCTTTTCCAAGCGGGTTAACCGCTGTGTGTAAATCCACTTTTAATTGCGGCTCCCATTTTAAAGTAAACATTTCCGGGGAATTCGGCGTTTCAAAAGAGACATCTTTACAGTAAATTTTTTGAATAATAAACTGCTGCTCTGCTGCTTCGTTATTGGTCTCGCTCGCTTGCTCGTCTGCCATAATAATTCCTGTTTCTTCCTGATAATAGTTCTTTGGTATAAAAAATTAGATTGTGCCATTCACCGTCAATGCTCACAAATGGTTTTGTACCCATTGAATTAGGCTGTTTTGATCCATTGCCCCTGCCTGTCTCGCCACTTCTTTACCGTGATGAAATAATGCAATGGTTGGAATACTGCGAATATTATATTGAGCCGCCAGGCTTTGTTCTTGCTCGGTATTCACTTTTGCCAACTCGAGTTGATACTGAAAATGACGTGCTGTCTGTTCAAACACGGGAGCCATCATTTTACAGGGGCCGCACCAAGGTGCCCAAAAATCAACCAAAACAGGTAAATCATTTTTTTGAATGTGTTTATTAAATCGTAATGCATTCAATTCAACGGGTTGGCCTGGCAATAAAACATTCTGGCATTTGCCACATTTTCCACCTGCTGATAATTTACTGCCAGGGATTCTATTGATGCCATCACAATGGGGACAAACAATATGCACTGACTCAGTCATAAAGAAGCTCCTTTAAGGAAATAGCAGTCCATCCAACTGGCCTGCAGATTCTGCGGCAAACAGGTCATCACAGCCACCCACATGGGTTTCAGCAATAAAAATCTGTGGCACCGAAGTAACACCCTTACTTTTTTGTATCATTTCGCCTCGTAAGGCTGGCTGTGCATCAACATCAACTTCTGTATAGCTCACTTCTTTAGAATTTAATAAGCTTTTAGCTCTCACACAATAAGGACAATATTGAGTCAAATAGATAGTAATATCTGCTTGTGTTTTGGACATATTTTAACCTTTATTCATTGGTAGGTTATCATTTTCCCAGGCGAGCACACCACCACGCAGATTGTGCACTTTTTCAAAGCCTTTTTTCTTCAATAAGCCACAAGCTCTGCCTGAACGACTGCCTGAACGACAACCCAAAATAATATTTTTATCCTTATATTTATCTAACTCACTCATCCGTGATTTAAGTGCACTCAATGGGATATGAATGGAATCTTTGATATGACCTGACTGATATTCACTGTCTTCTCTCACATCCAGAACCAGCCCCCCTGATTCATGGCTCATCAGTAATACAGCCTGCTGAGGACTAATGTCAAAAGTTGATTTCAAAAATGAGTTGATGATCATTCCCAAGAGAAAAAACCACATTAAGATCATGACCCAATTGGTTTCGACAAATTCGTTCATGTGTTCCATAGTTTATAACCGTACCTGTATAACATCGAATTAGCGAAAACGCAGCAAATGCGCAACCGCTTTATAAAAAAAGAGTAGCATAGCAAAAACAGCCACATAAGAGAATCTGAATTACCGTATTTTCTAAAGAATTGGGGAAGGATTAGACCGAAGAGCCTGAAAAGATAGAAAGAGACAAACAAAAATGCCAGACACAGGCACTCTAAGTCCTTTCTGGAAAATTCATACAAAGATCAAAGTGGCAAATTCTGTCTCAGCATTTGCAGATAATTTACGTAAAATTCCGCAGATCCCGTAGAATTAATAGGCGTAACGATTAAATGCAATAGTGATACTGGCTTTAGCCAATAGTACAGAAAACGTCTCTCATCATACCAATCAGTCGCAATGTCCTTGCATCACCAACCCGGTAATAAACTCTGTTTGCATCTTTACGTGAAGCCAGAATACCTTTGTCTCGTAAAATTGCCAAATGTTGTGAGATATTGCTTTGTGAAGTGCCCACTTTTTCAACAATATCCTGAACACTTATCTCTGCATCACCCAGTGTACATAAGATTTTCAAGCGCAGAGGATGAGACATTGCTTTCAATGAGCGAGAAGCTCTATCGATGTCTTCATCACGTGACATTAAATCCATATTCATATCGCAACAATCCGTTTCGCTAAGGTTAAATTGGTCGCCCATATCTGTGTTTCCTAGAAATTCACTAATATAACAATAAAAGTATACAATAATATTAAGGAAAATGAGCTATTTATTTTACATTTCTTTATTAATATTGGTTTTTTTTGATTTTATTAGTTAAATCTGACTATTTTCCCTATAAAAAGACTTACATCTCTCTTAAAACAAGGATTGCATAAAAAAACAGCTTATTTTCATAAACTCCAGCAAAACATAAAAATTTTCTTTGTGAGCACTCCTAAAATAATTTATTATATTAGGCTGATTTTTTCAAGAATTGCCTGAATCAATCATTTTAAGGCAATTACATGAATTCTATTACTTGAAAAACCACTGATTAACCCCATGTTTAATCAGTATATTTAATCAATAATATCTGTTCTTGAACAGCGTTTAAGATATAGACTCAAATGAGTCAACAGATAAAACTCCTTAAATTGGATTAATTTAAGCTACTTATGTCAACTACAGCAAAACCTCTGGCGCCACCAAAACCTCTGGCACTCATCATATTAGACGGCTGGGGCTACTCAGAAGATCCTCGCCATAATGCCATACTTGAAGCAAATACACCTGTTTTTGATCAACTATGGAAGCAATACCCACACACTCTGATTAAGGCTTCAGGTGCCGAAGTAGGCTTGCCTGCCGGACAAATGGGCAACTCTGAAGTAGGACACCTGAATATTGGTTCAGGCCGGGTCGTTTATCAAGAATATACTCGAGTCAGCAGAGCAGTCCGCACAGGCTCTTTTTTTAGCAACTGCACACTCACTGAAGCTATCGACAAAGCAATAGCTAATGATTCTGCCGTACATATCATGGGTCTGCTATCACCAGGTGGCGTACACAGTCACGAATGTCATATCCATGCCATGACAAAACTGGCTGCCGAACGTGGTATGAAAAAAGTGTACTTACATGCCTTTCTTGATGGCCGAGATACTGCACCAAAAAGCGCTAAAGATTCAATCACTGCGATGCAAAAAGTGTTTGATGAACAAGACAGTGGCCGCTTTGCTTCAATTGTTGGCCGATATTATGCGATGGATCGAGATCATCGTTGGGATCGAGTCAAAGCCTCTTATGATGTCATCGCCGAAGGTAAAGCTGAGTTTACTGCAGCTACAGGATTAGATGCTCTGGTTCAAGCCTACCAACGCGGTGAGTCTGACGAATTTGTACAAGCAACGAGTATTGTCCCTGAAGGCGAAGAAGCCGTTTGCATTGAAGACGGCGATGTTATGATCTTTATGAATTACCGCTCCGATCGTGCTCGTCAGATTACCCGACCTTTTATTGAAGATAATTTTGAAGCCTTCAAACGTGAACGAAAGTTTAAACTTGAAGAATTTGTCAGCCTGACAGAATATTCCTCTAAATTTGATATTCCTGTCGCCTTCCCACCTGAACGCTTGACAAATGTCTTTGGTGAATACATTTCAAACCTGGGTTTGCGTCAACTGCGCATTGCTGAAACAGAAAAATATGCTCATGTCACTTTTTTCTTTAATGGTGGTGCTGAAGAACCATTCCCCTATGAAGATCGTATTTTAGTCAATTCCCCTGATGTCGCGACCTATGATTTACAGCCTGAAATGAATGCACCTGAATTATCAGACAAGCTCATTGAAGCCATTGAATCAGGTCAATATGATACGATTGTCTGTAATTTTGCCAACCCTGATATGGTAGGGCATACAGGTAAAGAATCAGCAGCAATTCAAGCCATTGAGGCCCTGGATGCCATTATTGAACAGGTCAAAAATGCAATCATTAAAGCGGGTGGTGAAATGCTCCTTACTGCTGATCATGGCAATGCAGAATTGATGCTGGATGAAAGTACCGGGCAAGCACATACAGCCCACACTTGTAATCCAGTCCCTTTTATTTACATTGGACGAGATGCACAAATGGCAGACACAGGTGCCTTATCTGATATAGCCCCCACTATGTTGTATTTAATGGATATAGAAGTGCCTTCTGAAATGAACGGCCGTTCTTTGGTCACATTAGCTGACGATGTTGAAGCACAAGACGAATAATTTTATCTTATTAATTGCATTACTATTCATCATGAGTAGTAGTGTATTGGCTGCCTCAAGCTCCAGAGGTCAACTCAAAGAACAAGAATTAAAACAATTACGCCAAGAAATTTCAGATTTAAAAAGCGCTTTAAAAAAGCAACAAAGTGAAAAAACACAACTCGAAAGAGATGTACAAAAAGCGGAACAAATAATAGCAGATAATGCTCGCCAACTTTTTTCAACTCAGCAGCAAATCAACATTTTTAATGCCAGCCTGACAGCACTCAATAAGCAACTTTCTCACAATAATAAAGAACTCATTATTCAACAACAATTACTCTCAGGACAACTACAGGCCAGTTATACCATTGGTCGTCAGGAATACATCAAACTCATTTTAAACCAGCAAAACCCTGCAACCATTAGCCGTATAATGACCTACTACGATTATTTTAATGAAGCTCGCAGCCAACAAATTTATGAAGTAAATCAGTTATTACAAACCATCAGCAATGATAAGCAACAAATCAGTTTAACCACTCAGGCACTTCAAGATAAGCAATATCAATTAAAGCAAGAAAAACAATCCTTACAAGTAAAACAGGCACTTCGAAATGACCTTGTTGCCAAACTCAATAAGGATATTACTTCCAAAGATAAAGCACTAGAAAATCTTTTAAAAGACAAAAAAAATCTAAGCCTATTAATTAATAAGCTGAAAAAAGCACTGGATGACATTCCTGCATTACCCACTGAAAAACCTTTTGTCAAACAACGTGGCACTCTCTATTGGCCTGCAAAAGGAAAAGTAAAAAAATTGTTTGATCACTGGCGTAGTGTTGGCAAAGTAAAATGGCAGGGAAACATCATAAAAGCCAAAGAAGGCGCGCCAGTACATGCCATATCCAATGGCAGAATTGCATACTCTGACTGGCTTAGAGGCTATGGACTGATCACCATCATTGATCATGGTGATGGCTATATGAGTTTATATGGCCACAATCAAACGCTGCTCCGAGAAGTCGGGGACTGGGTTGCGAATAATGAAATAATTGCTACAGTTGGAAGTAGTGGAGGCTTAAAAAGCGTCGGTTTATATTTTGAAATTCGCCATAATGGCAAACCTTCCAATCCTTCACGTTGGTGTAAGAAAAAACGCCGCTCAATTTAAGACAGATATGCAAATGGGATAAGCGCACAATTCCTGATAATCAGAGTATAATTTTATTTTTTTAAATGATATGGTTTAACCTACATAATAATACGATTTTTCTCTTTTTAACAACGTATCTCTTTTTGAATTTAATACCTTTTAATGTACCCTGGAGTTATGGATGATTAAACCACAGTATTTGTCAGTACTTTTTTCTTTATCACTTGGCTTAGTTTCAATACTGCCATTAAGTATCGTCAATGCACAATCTGACAGCACTTCAACTACCCCTAAAATTGAACCGCTTCCTCTTGAAATCCTCAAAGAATTTACCGATGCATTTGCCAGCATAAAAACTGATTATGTTGAACAAGTCGATGACAAAACCATCTTAAAGAATGCCATCAAAGGTATGATGTCAGGCCTTGACCCTCACTCCAGCTATCTGGATGAGAAAAGCTTTAAACACCTAAAAGAAGGCACTACTGGAGAGTTTGGTGGATTAGGCATTGAAGTCGGTATGGAAGACGGTCTGATTAAAGTCATTTCGCCCATTGATGACACTCCAGCACAGCATGCAGGCATCCTGCCTGGAGATCTCATTTTTCGTATTGATGACAAATCCGTCAAGGAAATGGAGTTAGACGAATCAGTCAAAATGATGCGCGGAAAACCAGGCACTGAAATTAAGTTATCCATTATTCGTAAAAGTAGTGACAAACCTTTGGAAATCACTCTAAAGCGTGCCGTCATTAAAGTGAAAAGTGTTAAGTCTCGTTTACTTGAGGATAATTTTGCTTATATTAGAATTTCAAGTTTCCAATCCAGAACCTCAGAGCAAATGAAAAAAGCCATTAAGAAACTGGTGAAAGACAATAAAAAACAAGCTCTAAAAGGTGTTATTCTGGATTTAAGAAACAATCCAGGTGGTGTTTTAAATGGCTCAGTGGATGTCGCCGACATTTTTCTTGATAAGGGTTTAATTGTTTATACTCAGGGGCGAATTAAAGACTCTGAGCTAAGATTTTCTGCAACTCGAGGTGATGCTCTTAAGGGCGCACCCATCGTTGTTCTCGTCAATGGTGGCTCTGCATCTGCATCTGAGATTGTTGCAGGTGCCTTACAAGATCACCGACGTGCCATCATTATGGGCTCTGATACCTTTGGCAAAGGCTCTGTACAAACCATCAAACCTCTCACCAAATCCACTGCAATTAAATTAACAACAGCTCGCTATTACACACCATCAGGGCGTTCCATTCAGGCTGAAGGCATTATTCCTGATATTAAACTGGCCAATGTCAGTCTTGAACAAAATGAAAAAAATGCTTTTTCTCAAATTAAAGAAGCGGATTTAAAAGGCCACCTTGAACATAAAAAAATTAAACACTTTTCTGGCAAAAAGAAGAAGTCATCGACAAAAAATGATAAAAGCACTGACAAAAATGAAACTGATGAGGATAAAACCACAGATTATGCGCTGCATGAAGCCCTCAATTTACTTAAGGGGCTCAATATTCTGAGTCACTCATACAAGAATAAAATAGTAAAATAAACATGATGAAATCTGATAATAATAAGTCGACAGCTAGAAAGAATCCTCAAGGCATCTTTTTTCTAATATTGTTTCTGCCCTTATTATTATCAGTTTCAACCACCTGGGCGGCTAATAAGGTGCTGCAGAGCAAAACATCTTCCCATTCCCAAGCCTACATAGCCATTATCATTGATGATTTAGGTTATAAATTAAAGCAAGATCAGCGTGCAATTAAATTGCCTGGCCAGGTCACCTATGCCTTTTTACCCCATACTCCTCACCTTGAAGAACTCACTAGCACTGTCCATGAAAAAGGCAATGACATCATGTTGCATCTGCCCATGCAAGCCACGATGGACACTCTCTACCTAGGTCCTGGTGCCCTTCTCAGTGGCATGAGTGAAGATGAGTTTAAGCAATCTGTAATAAAAAGCATTCACTCAATACCCCATATCAAAGGGGTTAATAACCACATGGGCAGTTTAATCACCAGTCATCAAGATTCAATGAAATGGCTGATGGATGAGATATCTCAAACGGATCTCTATTTTGTGGACAGTCGTACCACAGCCAAAACGTTGGCAGAAAAAACCGCAAATCAATACCAGATAAAAAATACTCGCCGAAATGTTTTTTTAGATCATGAGCTGAATCGTCCTGCCATCGAATTTCAATTTAATCGTTTGATCAATCTCGCCAAAAAAAATGGTTCTGCCGTAGCAATCGGACACCCCTTTAAAGAAACTTTGGATGTTCTCGAAGAAAAAATTCCAGAGCTTGAAGCCGCAGGTGTTCATCTTGTTTCTGTTTCTAAACTGATTTACCAACAAAACCTGATGCGTAGCATTGCACAAAACAAAGCACGAATTAAATATCTTGAAGCACAATTAAAAAACAGGCAAGCCTCTTTACAAGATAGCCCCTCCATACAAAGATAAAGAATTAATAGAAGGAATTATTTCACATGGTAAATGTCCTAATCCCAATTGCAGAAGGTTGTGAAGAATTAGAAGCGGTCACCATTATCGATCTCTTGCGTCGAGCAGAGATTCATGTGACCACAGCCAGTCTCAATGACCCTGGAGACAATAGCTTGAAAGTAAAGCCTGTGACGGCCAGTCGCGGTGTCGTACTGATTCCAGATACCACACTTGATGAAGCAATGACCCATGATTTTGATATGATAGTACTACCTGGCGGTTTACCTGGTGCTGACCATCTTGATAATGACCCACGGATTCATCAATTATTGAAAAAAATGGCCAATGAAGACAAATACACCGCTGCAATTTGTGCCGCGCCAAAAATATTAGCCAATGCAAAACTGCTCGAAGGAAAAACAGCCACCAGCTATCCGGGTTTTATTGAAAAAATGGATTTAGAAAATACTCAAGTAATAGAAGATGCCGTTGTTCATGATGGTAAAGTCATTACTTCTCGTGGACCAGGAACCGCTATGGTATTTTCTTTAGCCTTGATAGAGATACTGACGAATAAAGAGAAACGTGATGAAGTTGCTTCTGGTTTACTGTTTAAAAGCAACTGACTCGTCATAAACAATCCATAAAGACAAGCTATTAAGACACGTCATTAAGACAAGGAGTCATACGCTATTTTTAAAATCATACGATTTCTCCTGAAACTCCTATTTCTTGCTCTTATTCTATTGCCGTTTGTGTTGCTAGGCTATTCATTTAATGATACTGCACTCGTTTCTGAAAATCTCACACCTTCCCATTATGACATAGCAAGAATCAAACAATTGATTAAAAATCAGGATATTCATCATTTAAAACAGGGACAAACCAGGCAATTAAATTTATCAGAACGAGATGTCGATATTATTCTCTTGACGGCTCTTTCCTTCTTTACTAAATCCGACCAAAATTCCAGAATAAAAAGCCATTTAAAACAAG
>JADGEK010000162.1:0-1964 GCA_016744395.1 Gammaproteobacteria bacterium
AGTTCCCATGCGAAAGTAGGTCACTGCCAGGGTTAAACATGACTGGAGACAGTCGGGAAGAAGCCTCAGAGTCGAATGATTCTGGGGCTTTTTTTTTGTGGGGCGATCGGGATCTTTTTTTTAGTGACTTCTGGCTGGCTATGCTGGGGCTCTACTGGCCTAATAATTAATTTCCATGTAGAACTCACTTATAACAAGTGTTAATATGAATTTAATAATGATCTAGAATTTTTTCTATTTACAGGAAAGTATGGAAGCGCTAATTCGTTTATTCGGTGAGATTTGTCGATTTAAAAAAGGACCAGAAGATGTTCCTACTTCCTTCAATTTTCTGATTGTTATCCTGCTTGTCAATTTTATTGTAGAAAGCCTTCTTGGACTGACTGTCTATTCATTGGCTGTGTCAACCTTACTGGCCAGCTTATCCATTATTTCTCTTCTTGCCTTTGTAGGAATATGGTTGTTTTTATTTAAATTAAATAACCGATTGATTCAGTCTTCAATTGCTTTTATTGGGGTGAATTTATTTACAAATATAATCTGTTTTATGCCAATCGCCCTGACTTGGAAAATGGGAATTCTTTCAGATAATAGTTTTGGACTCTTAAACTTACTTCTTATTGCGTGGATTTTATCCATTTATGCTCATATCTTTAGAAACTCATTATCAATCTCTTTCTTCCTTGGTTTTGCATTAGCAATAACTTATTTTATAACTTTTAATACTCTAACGATAAAAATACTAGGGGTCTAGTAAAATGCATGTGCATATTCTTGGAATTTGTGGCACTTTTATGGGCGGCATTGCTTTACTTGCGAGGGCCAATGGACATAAAGTCACTGGACAAGATGCCAATGTTTATCCTCCTATGAGCACACAACTGCAAGAGCAAGGTATTGATCTCATTCAGGGGTTTAATTCTGATGTTATTGAACAACTTTCACCTGATGTTGTAGTAATTGGTAATGCACTTTCCAGGGGAAATTCTGCTGTTGAATTTGTACTGGAGCAGAATATACCCTATTCATCGGGTGCTCAATGGTTAGCTGAAAACGTCTTATATGATCGTTGGGTGCTTGCAGTTGCTGGAACACATGGTAAAACAACAACAAGCGGGATGCTTGCGTGGATTTTAGAATATTCAGGCCTGACCCCAGGTTTTCTGATTGGTGGTGTACCTGAAAACTTTGGGGTTTCAGCTAGAAATGGCAATTTACCTTTTTTCGTTGTTGAAGCTGATGAGTATGATACTGCTTTTTTTGATAAGCGCTCTAAATTTGTTCACTATCACCCAAGAACCGTGATATTAAATAATCTGGAGTTTGATCATGCTGATATTTTCGAAAATTTGAACGCTATTAAAAAACAATTTCATCATTTAATTCGAACAGTTCCTGCTAATGGCTTAATAATTTTCCCAGAAAATGATTCCTCACTTCAAGAGGTTCTTGATATGGGCTGCTGGAGTCAAAAAGAAATTTATTCCTCTAATGATACTTCTTCTGGATGGTCGGCCACGTTGTTACCCAGTATAGGGGGTGAGCATACTCCGAAAGATGGCTTATTGGCTGAAAGCTCTTCACGGGCTGAAAGCTCTTCACGAGCTGATGGCTCTAACTTCGAAGTTTTTTGGAACTCTGAATCACAAGGTATTGTCCGATGGAATTTACTGGGTATGCATAATGTTAACAATGCAGTTGTTGCAATTGCTGCAGCACGTCATGCAGGAGTACCTACTAAGTATGCAATTGAAGCCCTGGCTGAATTTAAGAATGTAAAGCGTAGAATGGAAGTTGTAGGTGAAGTGAAAGGGGTGACGGTCTATGATGATTTTGCGCACCATCCCACAGCAATAGCAACAACAATAGATGGCTTACGACGAAAAGTTTCTGCTCAGCAGAGGATCATCGCTATTCTTGAGCCTCGATCGAATACAATGAAAATGCAGGTACACAATGAAACT
>JADGEK010000162.1:2064-3885 GCA_016744395.1 Gammaproteobacteria bacterium
ATAGATGGCTTACGACGAAAAGTTTCTGCTCAGCAGAGGATCATCGCTATTCTTGAGCCTCGATCGAATACAATGAAAATGCAGGTACACAATGAAACTTTACCTGCTTCATTGGAGCAAGCTGATCAGGTTTTTGTTTATTTACCTGATGACTATGCAACTAAATTTTCTAATTTGCTTGAAATATTGGGCGAAAGAGGCCATGGTTATAATGATATGAATGAAATGATAGAAGATATCTTAGCGGAAACAAATACAACTGATCATTTACTTGTGATGAGTAATGGCGGTTTTGGTGGAATTCATCAAAAATTGCTGGATGGCCTTGCTCGATAATTATAGGATTTACAGTACCCTTTATGAACATCATTAGAATAATACGGCCTATTAATAATGTTTGCTAAAGTGGTTACTATTGCAGTTACTGGTGCTTCTGGAGCACCTTACTTTATCCAGTTACTCCATCGTTTACTCCGTTCAAATGTTAAAGTTAATTTATTGCTTTCTTCTGCTGCTCAAGAAGTGATGAAAACGGAGCTCAACCTTGAATTGCCTAATACTCAAAATGAATTGAAACTATTTTTATTAGACTATTTTTCGGATTCATTTATTTCGTCTGAAAAACATGATCATGCGGCACAACTTTGCATCTTTGGAAGAGAAGAATGGACATCACCTGTTGCAAGTGGCTCAAATCCTGCGAGTGCTATGGTTGTTTGTCCTTGTTCAATGGGGACTTTATCGGCTATTGCTCATGGAGCGAGTAATAATTTAATAGAACGTGCCGCAGATGTTATGCTTAAAGAACGCCGGCAGTTGATCTTACTGACCAGAGAAATGCCCCTTTCATCTATTCACCTTGAAAATATGCTTAAGTTAAGCCGCATGGGCATCACCATTATGCCTGCTTCTCCTGGATTTTATCAACAACCTAAAACCATCTCTGATTTGGTTAACTTTGTGGTTGCAAGAATTTTAGATCATTTAAATATTGACCAAAGTTTAATCCCTCGTTGGGGAAAATAGTAATTATTTTATACTGAGTAATATGAGTTAAACACAATGAAAGACTCAATTAATGACAATAATATTTCAATTATAAAGGCGTTGCCTTTGTTTCCTTTAAAATCAATATTATTTCCTGATGGTGCTTTATCGCTCAAAGTCTTTGAGCCAAGATATCTGGATATGTTGACCAAATGTGAAAAAAATGGAACTGGTTTTGGTATTTGTTTGATCAGTGATGGGAGTGAAGTTGGTGCTGCGCCAGAAATTTATCCTGTTGGTACGTTTGTCCAGATCACTTTTTGGGAACACCGTAAGGATGGCTTATTAGGTATATCTGTAAAAGGTGAACAAAAGTTTAATGTGCTTAATAAGAGCGTTCTAAAAAATCAATTATCTGTTGCAGATATTCAATTGATACAGCATGAAAAGGAATCACTATTACCTGAACAATACCAGGAAATGGTTAATGTTTTAAAAAAGATTTTTGCCGCATTACAGCACCCTTATATCACTCTACCAAAGAAATATGATGATGCAACATGGGTAGGTTCACGCTTAAGTGAGCTCCTTCCATTATCTATGTTTAAGAAGCAACAATTACTTGAATTAAATGAACCGATGGGGCGCTTAGCTATGCTGTATGATGAAATGCTCAATCTTGGTATGCTATCGGAGTAAAGTCACTACTTTGTACCTAATGATTTTACTTAAAGAAAGTTCATTTGAGTGATTGTTATGGACAAAAATGATGCAATGAATAATACAATATAGATGAAACTCTTTTTTGTGTGCTTTGATTTTTTTATTAATTTA
>JADGEK010000162.1:3985-5286 GCA_016744395.1 Gammaproteobacteria bacterium
CCAAGCATGCCCATTCTAAAGGCATTGACCATATATAGGACTGGATTGATTAGTGATACGTTCTGCCAAAATTCAGGTAACATTTCGATAGAATAAAAGACACCACCGAGGTAGGTTAGGGGGGTTAATACAAATGTCGGGACAATTGTAATATCGTCAAAACTATTGGCAAAAATGGCATTGATAAGCCCAGCAAGTGAAAAAAGAATGGCTGTCAGTAAAGCGACTACAAAAGTAATAAAATAACTATCAATTGAGATCTGTGTAAAAAATAAAGAAACCAGTGTCACTATGACTCCAACAATTAAACCTCGTGCGATCCCCCCAGAAATATAGCCAGCAATAATGGTTATATTGGCAATGGGAGAGACAAGCAATTCTTCAATGTGATGATGGAATTTTGTGCCATAGAATGAAGAAACAACATTAGAATATGAATTAGTTATGATAGACATGATGATTAAACCTGGAACGATATAATCCATATAGGAGTAGCCATTGATATCATTAAGCTGAGAACCGATTAGCTGTCCAAAAATTATGAAATACAAGCCCATAGTGATTGCGGGTGGAATAATTGTCTGCAACCAAATTCTTGAAAATCGTAAAATTTCTTTAATGAGTATGGTTTTGAAGGCAGTCAAGTTTTCTTTTAAATACCTTTTTCTAAAAAATAATGTTTTTAAACTCATAACTCACACTTCCAACGCTTTATTTGATGACTTTGCGGAATCTTTTTTTTCAACTAAACGTAAAAAAAGTTGCTCGAGGCGATTACTTTTATTTCTCATGCTGAGCACTTCAATATTATTCTTTCTTAATAATTCAAAAAGTGTGTTTAGCCCTTCATTTTTCTTTATTTCAACTTCAAGTGTTGTTTTATCTCTGAGGTGGACTGAATAATCTCCTAAGGTAGGTATTGAGTTGATTGGATTTTTTAAATTAAGTACCAGGCATTCACTGTTGAGCTCTGAAAGCAGGTCAGACATTGCACAATTCTTAATTATGAGTCCCTGGTTGATGATGGCAATGTTTTTACAAAGTTCTTCAGCCTCTTCCAGGTAATGTGTGGTTAGGATGATCGTGGTGCCTTTTTCATTTAATTTTTGCAAAAAAGACCACATGCTGCGTCTGATCTCAATATCAACCCCTGCTGTGGGTTCATCTAAAATAAGTATTTTGGGATCATGCATAAGTGCTCGTGCAATCATTAAACGACGCTTCATGCCACCAGAAAGATCTTTGGCCATTACACGTCGCTTATCCCATAAATCAAGTTGTTTCAGGTTTATTTCTGCTCG
>JADGEK010000163.1 GCA_016744395.1 Gammaproteobacteria bacterium
ATAGACCATAATAACCTGGCAATGTATTGGCTAGCACGCCCAAATCGGTTGCACCCTGCACATTATCATGCCCACGGAAAATATTAGTCCCGCCTCCAGCAACCCCCATATTGCCTAGTGCCATTTGGAAAACACAATAGGCGCGTGTATTATTATTACCAATCGTATGCTGAGTTCCCCCCATACACCAGATGAAGGTACCTGGACGATGATTAGCCATAGCTTTTGCTGCTGCATACACTTGATTTTCAGAGACACCAGTGACTTTCTCAACCTCTTCAGGATTCCACTTGGCGACCTCTTTGTGAATGTCGTCCATACCATAAACACGCTGACGAATAAATTCTTTATCTTCCCATTTATTTTTAAAAATGTGCCAGAGCATTCCCCAGACTATCGGCACATCTGTACCAGGACGTATTTTCAAATAATGATTTGCATGAGCGGCCGTTCTGGTAAAGCGTGGGTCAATGACAATGATTGGTGCATTATTTTCTTCTTTGGCTTTTAAGATGTGTTGTAAAGCCACAGGATGTGCTTCAGCAGGATTACTGCCAATTAATAAAACAGCCTGAGAATTATGAATATCATTAAAAGAATTCGTCATTGCTCCATAGCCCCAGGTGTTAGCCACACCTGCAACGGTGGTTGAATGACAGATCCGTGCCTGATGATCAACGTTATTCGTTCCCCACATGGCAGCCATTTTCCGGAACAGATAAGCCTGTTCATTGTTATGTTTGGCTGAACCCAGGAAGTAGACTGAATCAGGGCCAGACTGTTGACGAATTTCAAGCATCTTATCGCCAATTTCATTGATAGCCTGTTCCCAGGAAAGCTTTTTCCACTTTCCATTAACCAATTTGGTTGGGTATTTTAGTCGACGTTCACCATGTCCATGTTCTCTGACCGCTGCACCTTTTGCACAGTGTGACCCCTTATTAAAGGGATGATCAAAGGCAGGTTCCTGACCAGTCCATACACCATTTTGTACCTCAGCGATAATACCGCAACCGACAGAGCAATGGGTGCAGATGGTTTTTGCTAGCGTTGTGGCACCTTTTTCGACGGCTTTCACGTCTTTAGCTTCCGCTTTTTTCATCATACCCAGACCAAAACCCGCACTGGCGAAAGTGGCACCTCCCGCCATTACACCAGAATTACGTAAAAAAGTACGTCTTGATACGGCATGCCCCATTGATGTCCTAACACTATTCGTTTTATTATCGGCATTGTGTGTAAAACTATCAGGGGAAATATTTATGTCTTCCACAACTTGTTCAGATACTTTTCTTAGTTTCATGTTCTACCCCTTTCGATTAGCATACAGCTGATTTGTAATAGTCAAGTATATGATTGGTCAAATGATAACCCTGCTGTTTTTTCACCACCATTGACTCATCTTCTGATGCCAATGCACTCATTGGCAGAGAAGCAGCAACAGCCACACTGACACTTGCTGATATTGAATCACGCATGAATTCTCTGCGGTGTGTATCAACAGATTGTTTCATATCTTTGTTCATTACTACTCCTCCAGTAAGGGGTACTCTCATCTAGAGAGTATATTTTATTTAAGACTATACTGACATTGTCAAATATTGTTTTTCAAAAGCACTAAATGCTTGACCAAACCGTCCCACAGAACGATAAAAAACGGCTGACTCTGCCTGACTTAAATCAGTAAAAAAGTGATCTAACCAATTTGACATATGTGTTGTATAAAAAATTTCCTGCTGATGAATAGCAAAACCTTCATCAATCATCATAGCCATCACTTCACACAACGCAGCAATATGATCCTCTGGCTCATGAACACCTTCACTGCGTTCAAATCCCAGAGCAGCTAATTCATCTCTTAAAGCACTCAATGGTTTTTCCATCAGAAATCCAGTGAGATACCATGATGCATAAGGCATTAATTCACCTCTTCCCAGGCCAATAAACAGTGCGTGAAATTCATCATCAACCGCATTTGCATCACTTGCTTCAGCCGACAACCCCAGCATGGACATCGCCAACGCTAATTCATCGCCTTCTTGTTTTATTGAAGCAAATACTGACACCTGTTCAAGAGCATCATTATTGGGTGCTGTTCTCAGTAAACCTGCTAACACCTTATAGACTGAAGAGCGATAATGTTGTTCTTCAGAAATACAATTTACAGTCTTATCAAATTCAACTGCCGCTTTTTCAACAATGGATCCCTGCTCAGTATTGATTGAGTCAGATAGTGTTGGAGTTATCATCACATTTCCTGATTAAGTAAACTAAGAGCAATAAACAAGCCAGTTAAAATAAAAAATAATGACTAAAAAGGAGTATAATTACCATACTATGCGTATTAATGGACAGATTTTTCATTCTGCACTGCCATAGCCTCCTCATCCTGAACAACATCGACAACTCGACAGTCTTCACACATTCTTAAACGATTTCGCGCTCGTTTACTTTGAAACATACGATGATGCTGTAACTTGACCAGCATAGATTCTATTACTGATGCGGTTGCAAACGCTTTACCACAAGAAATGCATTCAAAAGCAGGTTCTTCGTAAAGGATTCTGGAATTATTTCGCTGTTCCCGATCAAACAGAAAACGCGGTGAAATGGTAATGGCATTTTCAGGGCAGGTTCTGGTACACATACCACATTGCAGGCATTTAGACTCAATGAATTGAACCTGTGGCACACCGTTACCTGACTGTAACGCCTTACCTGGACAGGCTGCGACACATGACTGACAAAGTGTACAGTTATCATCAATAGCCACGGTACCAAACATGGCTCCACTGGGCAGAGTAATCATTGGCCTACTTTTATCAGCTTGCTGATAAAGGTGGTCAATGGCAAAAAATGCAGCTTGTCTTTTACCATCATTAGTAGAAAAAAAGGAAGGCGTTATTTCCCGCATGGCAACCTGCTGTGGTCGATGCATATCCTCAGCCATCACGATTTGAATGCTATCCTGAGAATAGTTCATTGCCGAAAGTAATTCTCTGGCAATATCAAGTTGTCTCTGTAATTCATAGGCCACTTTTTCTGGCATAGAACCATTATCGACCAGTAATACTGAACGTGCACCATAGGCCAGAACAGTGAGCCATGTATCCAGACCAACACTGGCCAGCTCTTCAATACTAACGGTAAGAAGGTTATTCTGTTCAGGCATATGGTATGCATTGCCATCGTCTTCCTGCATAAAAGCAAGAATGGGTTGCTGACCGCCTTCTTGAAGATAAGTACGCAGCATAATGCGAACTTTCTTTAACAGATCCTGAGCTTGAGGATAATTATATTGAATCGCACCACTGGGACACACTGTCGCACAAACCCCACCCCCCTGGCAGAGCTTTGAATTCACCTCAATCGTATCACCAATTGAAGAAATAGCTTCAGCAGGACAAGTATCAATGCAACGTGTACAGGCAATTTTTCCTGATCGACTGTGAGCACAAATTGATGAGTCATAATCAATATACAGTGGTTTTTCAAAACTGCCTGTCATCTCAGAGAGTTCATCGACCATCCTATGTAACTGAACTTCTTCTGTTGTTGAGAAAAAATAACCTGGTGGTTTTAACGCCATATCCATAAGTGGTTTTTCATTCAAATCCAGAATCAAATCGACTTCTATAGTTTCTGCATTAGGCATACCCTTTTGACCCATAAATATTTTAAATGCCCCAAGATAACCTTCAATTTGAATATCGCGCCCACCCACAGCAATAACAGGCACACCAGGTTCTTCAGCACCACTAGTCAATATAACTTGTGGATGCAGTTTATCATTTAAGCGAGGGGCAAATTCCATGGCTTCCATACCACCAATAATCGCAATGCGTCCTCGCGACTGAAATTTTACCAGGCTGGTTGGCCTGACTTGTTCGTTATTGAATGCTTCCAGTGCTTTTTTACTTGCCTTGTAATTAACCAGAGATGCTGGATTGTCATTATTTTCATTCATAAAAAATATCACTCATGATAAATTCTCGTTATCGTGCAATTCATTTTCATCTATTTCAGCAGTATCATCCAATATTGGTTCTGGCATTGATTGTGTCATTACATCTTCAGAGCTTCCGTCAATAACATTATCTGAAACATCTTCATTTTCTAAAGCTAACTGCAATTCCCGTCTGGCTTCTTCCTCCACTTGATGACGCATATCTGCCGTAATAATATCACCCAATTTTTCAAAGGATGTAAATTCTTCATCGTAGTCATCCAGGCCATCACAGATATTAAAACCACGTCCCTGAAACAGTTTTCGCAAAGCCACTTTTCGTAGCTCTTCACTGACTCCAGGCGATAAGAATCCACTATAATCAGAGTCTTCATCCAGTGAATTAATATCAGGCATATCCTTATCACAGAGAAGATTTATTTCTTGATTCAATTCAGAAGAACTCTGTGGTTCGACGCTCATTTCTAGTGAAGTATCTGTATCCTTTAATAAGTCTGATTGATTTTCAGTCCTTTGAATAGCGCGTTTCTGAAGTTTAGATTTTGACCAGCGTGAATAAAAACTTTCTGTTTCATCACTATGATTAGCCTGTTCGTTAAAGGTTTTATTCATAGTCAATGTTTCCCTCCACCCATATTTTCTTTCCAGTTAACACGTTTACGTTTGATTTTCTTTTCCGGCGCATAATGTTGAAGAATAAAAGTTTCACTCCAGCGATAGAGTTCAGCTGGTAAATCAACAGCATAAACCGTATCATCACCTTCCAGATAAGAATGAGCCACATCAAAACTTAAACTCACTAAAAATGGCACTGGCACATCATTTTCGTTCTCTTCAGCAATAATAAAACATCGAGGACTGGATGAGATCAAGTTATAATAATAGCTTTCACATTCATCAACATAGAGCTCAAGATTAAACCCTGCATTCAAATACTGAGTGATGTTTTTTTGCTGAAAAATCACTTTGGAATTTTTTTCCTGAGCAATATCAATATCACCCTGATCCCCCACAGTGACACCAATAGCCTCCCAAATTTCATCGACCCAGATATTATCAGATAATTTTTTTTGCATAATGATGGAAACAGGAAAGCTGCTTGATAAATATTTTTCTGTTCCTTGTAAAGCGATGGATTCAGACATAAGCATCCCTTATCACACGTAAATTTATAGTTGGTTTTACATTAGGCAAGTTATATACCAATCACTATTCAGGTATTGGTATTTAAAGGAAGGGAGATCCATCTATACAAT
>JADGEK010000164.1 GCA_016744395.1 Gammaproteobacteria bacterium
GTCAAGCTTCATCAAGTCGTGTGGGCAGATGTACATACATGCTGTTCTGTCCTGACCTTTACAGCCATCACACTTTTCTGTGCGTACGAATGTTGGCATGGTTTTTCCTTATGTTTAAATTAGGAGGTGGATATTATAAGTTTTTAATTAGTAAACTTAAAATTTAGTTAAAAAAGATGAAGAGAAATAGCCCTTCAACTCTCATTAGCTAGGCGAAAACTTTTTAAGTGGATGCATACTAACACCTAGGCCCTGTAGTGTGTAAATATCCAACATGGGGTAGGTAAATACAGCTAGACTGCAACTTGTTGTTAATACAATATTTAATAGAAAATCAGGGCAGGAAAGAGTGTTAATTTATTGAGAAATATCAAAGAAAAATGAACTAAGAAATACCGAGTAAAACAGTAGGAATTTAATTATTGTTTTGCGTTAAAAACCCATTGTATAAAGAATATACAATGGGCTCAAACGCATTATTTTAGCACCAATTAAAAACAAGGTTTCTCAGGTGCATTTTGGAAACGTTCAATACTTTCCATTATTTCTTTTTTAGATTCTTCGACACCAACCCAACCATTAATTTTAACCCACTTACCTGGCTCAAGATCTTTATAATGTTCAAAGAAGTGAGCAATAGTTGCTAATAAGGTTGATGGCATATCACGAAAAGAGCTGACATTTGTGTACATTCCTGTCAGCTTATCGATGGGTACTGCTAAAACTTTAGCATCCAAGCCTGCTTCGTCTTCCATTTGCAACATACCAATTGGACGACATTGAATAACCGAGCCAAATTTTAAAGGTAATGGCGTCACAACAAGGACATCAACCGCATCACCATCATCCGATAATGTATGAGGAACATAACCATAGTTACATGGATAAACCATTGCTGTACCAATAAAGCGATCCACAAACATTGCACCCGTTTCTTTATCTACTTCATATTTTACAGGATCACTATGGGATGGGATTTCAATAATGACATTAAATTCATTCGGGACATTCTTACCTGTAGTCACTCTATCAAGGTTCATCTGAAACGCTCTCTCTTATTTTAAGGTAAATTGTTAGAAAAGTTTTTATTGATCTAGATCAATTTGTGTAGTGTACAGGTATCAAACAATATTAGCAAATCATTATATTTAATTTTTTTTAACTTCCTGAGCTGCGTACTGAAGATAGTATTTTTCCATCACAGCTTTAACTTCATCAGGATAATTGAGAGCTGTCATTTGACTCATACCTTCCGTAAAAAATTGTTTTAAATCGTCAGGTAAGTTTTGGATCAAAAATTGAAATGTCTTATCCATCAATTCAGGTTCATGTGTCCGTGTCGCCGTAATTGCATAATTAAGTAATAAAACACGCCAGGGTCGTCGAGGATCACGATCATCCATGTCATCCTTAATCGATTGTTCTGTTGCACGGATAATAATTTCAATATTTTTCAATAGCTGTTGAAGAATATCAGGCTCTCTCACTCTATTTGAAAGAGCGGCAACGAGATTAACAATAGGAATGAGCTTAGTAATGGTACCACCTAAATTGGCAAACCAGAGACTAAACAGCATGAGAAACTCTTCAAAATAAGAAAAGCTTTCCTGATGCTTCATTTGAGAAGAAAAAATCATCAAGCGGTCAATTAATAAAATCAATTCATTTGCACGGCTATTAAATAATTCAATTTGGGAGGGATTTGAGGCAACCTCCCCAGCATTGGATAAAAATTTATCAATTTCATCAAATGCCAGAAGCATGTCATTATCAGAACGGCCTTGCTCTGAAAACAATTGAGTTAAACTTTCAGAGCCTTTATGAAAGACAGCAACGGCATCGGATAATTCAATTTCTGACATGGGAGCTTCCAGTTTGTTTTCCAGACCTACAGATTAGCAATATTCTTAATTTGTCAAAAGTTCCAGCATATCGGCCTCTAATTCTAATCCCATTTCAAATCCAGGGTTCAAAATAACTCCATAGCCTCCACCAATTTTCTCAATCACCCATTTAAAATCTTCAAGCAAACCGCCATCATAGCCTGGGTAATCTTTAACAAACTCTTTTGCTCGCTCAGGGCTGGTAAAGAGAACAACCATCTCAGCCCCTTCATCATCTTTAAAGGAAAGAGGCGTTGCTTGCTTGGATTCCTGGAAGCCAGCAATGCTGTGCTTATCTAAAATGGGCATAAAGACTTGCATGTCCAGCATTTCTTTTAAAAACTCTTCCCCTTCTATTTCTCCGTTTTGAGCCTGAATCAATTTTTTTTCCAACTCGTTTTCTGCGACAAATGTTGACATTTAAGGTAATTCCGTAAAATTTATAAATTTGATTAAGTTTACTTCTATATAAGGATAATTGATTAAAATTCAATATCAGTCGCCTTGATTATTGTCGAGAACGTAACAGAAACTAATATTGACATCAAGATAGCCCTTGATTTACTCCATTAAATGCATAAGAATCTAACTACTATTGGATTGCTCAACCTAGGCTAATCATTGCACCTTAACGAGACCGTGCATAGGACATTCGCAATCAGTTCATTTGATGAGTTTAGGTTAAAACCCTACCAAGATACAATGGAGTATCACTTGCTTAAAATACAAAAAATAGCTGTAGCATTTATGGCACTCTCTTTATTGGCTCTTTTTCTGACAGCCTGCTCAGAACTTGACACCCATGACAAAGGCTTTCGTTTTACTAAATCTGAAGAAGATTACCGCACTGGCATGCGCTGGGGAGAATGGGATGGTGTGCTTAATCTTATAAGAGCAAAACCTGAAAGCCTAGTAATGAATGCGGGTTCAGAGAATGATAAAAAATATCAAGTTATTAATATCCCAAAAGATGAGAATAAACTCTCAAGAGAGGAGTTGATTGATCACCTGAGTACTATTAAAGTAAAACAAATTGAAGTTCTCAGTTCTTCTATGGGTGCTGATGGAATTTCAGGCCAATCTCGATTCATGATCCAATACCGCATTGACAACAGTGCTAAAATCCAAAAATTTCGTCATAAAGTCTCATGGTGGTACGATAAGGACACGAACATCTGGTTTTCTGAAACACCACTACCAAAAGAGTTTGAACCACCAAAAGCCGATCCATCAAAGCGAAAAACAATCAAACTCTCACCAGATAACTAAGGTAAATAACTGAGGTAAATAGCTAAAGTCAATAATTAAGCAAATTTATTTGACTTGTTCTTGTAGTATCTGAGCAATTTCATCCAGGGGTCTGGGGCGGCTTATTCCATACCCCTGAACAAAATCGACCCCGATTTCTTTAATCACTTCAAGAATATCATCATTTTCAACATATTCTGCAATTGTCTTCAGTCCCATAATCTGGCCAACTTCATTAATTGACTTGACCATTGCCGCATCAACAGGATCAATGACAATATCCTTAACAAACAATCCATCTATTTTTAGATAATCAATATTTAATTGTTTTAAATAACCAAACGATGACATGCCTGAACCAAAATCATCAAGAGAAAAAGAACAACCGAGCTCTTTTATCGTATCAATAAAAACACTGGCAACATTCAAATTTGAGATTGCAGCAGTTTCTGTGACTTCAAAACAAATTTTCTTAGCTGGAAAATGACAGTTTCTAAACTGTTCTACCAAGTGGTGCATAAAATGTTCATCACCAATCGAGTTTCCAGAGAGATTAATACTACAAAGGCTAATTTTTTCTGCCAGTTCTGGATGCTCATTCAGCCATGTAAAAGCGGTTCTAACCACCCAGTGATCTAAAATTTTAATCAAGTCATAATGTTCAGCAGCAGGAAGAAAGGCACCTGGCGGAATCAGATTACCATGCTCATCTTTCATACGAATTAATACTTCAAAATGCAAGCCTGTTTCTTCACAATTTATGGGTTTAATCAGTTGAAAATAAAGCACAAAACGGTCTTCCTGCAATGCTTTATTGATGCGTGAAATCCATTGCATTTCACCTTTTTTCCTCATCACATCCGCATCATCATCCTGATAAACATGAACTCGGTTTCGCCCCATGTCTTTAGCGGCATAACAGGATGAATCAGCAAGGCTTAATAGCTGATTGACATCGCTACAGTCCTCATCAATCGGCACTAAGCCAATACTCACACCAACATTAAATGATTGTGCCTCCCAGACAAAATTATAATTCTGAATTTCATTGCAAATGTCTTTTGCAATGATAGTGGCTCTTTCAACAGGACAACCTTCAAGAATTGCAGAAAACTCATCACCACCTAAACGTGCAAGTACATCACCTCGACGCAGCTTCTCTTCCAAAATTTTTGTTATTTGTCTCAGCAATTGATCGCCAGCGCTATGACCGCAGGTATCATTAATAATTTTGAAATTATCAAGATCCATATAAAGCAGTGCATGGAGAATTTTATCTACTCTAGAGCGTTCAATTGATTGTTGCAGGCGGCTTTCAAACTCTTTTCGATTAATTAAATGAGTTAGTGCATCATGAGTGGCTTGATAGCTAAGACTTTGCTCCATTTTCTTGGCATCAGTAATATCATGTAATGCAATCACTGCACCGATAACATTATTAAAACGATCACACATAGGAGATGCAGCTTGTTTCACTGAAATGACATACCCATCTCGATGAGCCAAAAGGAGTGAACCTGATTGTCGAAATGAATGATTTTTCACCATCGATGATTGAATAAAATTATCCACAGAATTTCTTGCATCCGCATTAAAGAGATTGACTATTTGTTTAAATGGTCGACCAATTGCTTCAACACTCTGCCACCCCGTTAACTCTACAGCCTTGGGATTTAAATAAGTGACACATTCATTGGTATCCACGGTGACAACCGCATCATCAATTGAATCTAAAGTCACAAGAAAACGTTCTTTTTCAGTAAATAATTCCTCTTCTGCTTCTTTTCTCCAGGTAATATCCATTCCATAGCCTTGAACTAAAGAGCGCTCCAGGACTGGATGAAAGTTCCATAAAAACCATCGACCATTGGACTCAACCTCAATATTATTTAACGTCATTCCACTGGATAAGCATTTAGATATTAAAGTCTGTATATTATCAGGTAAAGCACAAGGCAACCCTTTGTCATCAAAACCTAAGTCTGCAATTAATGCCACCATTGCAGGATTTGAAAAGTAGATGAGAGCTTGTTCATTAAACTCAATAATAGGTGAGGGATTGAGTTCAGCAAATAA
>JADGEK010000165.1 GCA_016744395.1 Gammaproteobacteria bacterium
GGCATTAGCTCAATGACACCCTGAGGGTAGTGAGTGGCGTGTCGGGGAGATTTATGGAAGGTTTCCCAGTGGGTGAAGTCATTTTCCAATGCTTGAATTAATTGCAGGTTAAAATTTTTTAAACCTGTTTGGTGAATAATTTGTACCAGAGTATCGACATCAATCAGCTTCATATTAATATCTCCTCAGATTCAGTAAATATTACCATCCAGGCTTTCTGAAATAGTAGGAATGCAGTGACTGCAGCTTATTTCCATTTGGCAGCATTAACTAATTTGACAATATTTTTTTTGCACTTTTCTCCGATGATTTCATAATGCCTGACCATATGAATGGATTCTGGCAAATGTTGAAATACCAGACCACATTGCATTTTTCTGGGAATAATTTTCTTGATCTGCGGTGATGCTTTTCTTTGATGAAACACATTCATTAACAGGGTTTTGGACAGATTTAGGAATGTGGCACCTTCATGGCTTGGGTTTTTGCTTTTAACTGACTGTGTCATGTTCTTCTCATTCTTATCTGAGGTTGTTCTCTTGCTTTATTTTAATTTTATTTTAAGCATAGTTAAGATAGTCTGATTTATCTACTGCCAGGTAATATTAATGGTTGTGCAGATCCACATTACAGATATGGTTTTGCTTAAGAGGCTCAGACGTATTCATTGAGGGAGTATAGTTTTTATGGGTGGTGATTTTGTATACTTCTTCATTGATGAACACTTTTACTAGTTCTTTATCTAATAAGCCGTGATTTGCCTCTGTCTGAATAATATCCAGAGCCCTATCAAAGTGCAGAGCACTTTTATAGGGACGATCTTTTGCCACTAAGGCATCATAGATGTCACAGATGGCCATCATTCGTGAAGGAATTGAAATGTTTTCTGCTGTCAGGCCATAGGGATAACCTTCACCATTGAGTTTCTCATGGTGTGCAGCAGCGATATTGGGAATATTACTGAGATCAGCAGTCCATGGAATTTGATCCAGAAACTTTAATGTGTGCACGACATGTGATTGAATTTCTTTTCGCTCAGTATCGGTTAATGTCCCTTTGGTAACAGACAATGCAAGAAAATCATTATCTGAAATTAGAAAGCCTGGATGACCACTGAGTTCATCAAATGGGTGATCTTTTAACGTGACCAGATGAGCAAAATTACCATCGTGTAATATGGTGGGTTCATTGGCCTCTAATATGCTTTGAAAATACTGTTCAAGTTGCTCAATTTTTAGTTTAAGTTCTTGCTGTACTTGATGGATTATCTCAACGGGTGATTGCTGATGAATCAGGTGCAATTCCTGTTCCAATGCTTTTCTTTTTAGGCGTTCTTTTTCTAATTCAAAACGATATTGTAATAGTTCCAGCCGATTTTCAGGCAGTTTTTTTTCCTTAATCAGAACATGCTCTCGCACACCCACTTTGCCAAAGTCATGAAGTAAAGAGGCATATCGAATTTCTCGGATTTCTGAGTCAGAATAAGTCATCTGTCGATAATCGTGATGATCAGAGTTAGGCATGCGAGTGGCTAATGCTGTGGTTAAGTCTGCAACTCGAAATGAGTGACCACTGGTGGTTGGATCTCGTTGTTCAATTGCGGTGACTGAAGCCTGAACAAAGCCTTCAAAAAGATTATTGATACTTTCCAATAGTACGGCATTTTCAATGGATATTGCTGCTTGACTCGCCAAAGCGCACAATAAATGGCAAATGCCAGAGTCAAAAGGAATGACATATTGTTTGGTAATTTCAGCCGTAGTGAGTTTTATATCTCGTTGACTTTTGCGGTTGATGAATTGTAGAACACCGATAACCTTATTTTCATGATTTGTGATCGGCACGGCCAAAATGGAAATGGTTCGATAATTCATTTCTTCATCAACAGAAGAGTCAAACTGAAAAGGCTTTGTTTCAAGAATATTGTAAGCATCATTGATGTTTACTTCCTGATTGTTTAAAGCAGCATAACCTGCAATGGAATGATTGTTTAAAGGCAGTGAAAACTCATCTAATTGAAAATCTAAGGTATCATTAAAAGACAATTTAAAAATGAGCTTGGGAGCATCTTCATCCCGTTTATCAACAAGGTATAACGACACTGCATCGCAATCAGAAAGATTTTGCGATTCATGGAGGATCTTTTTTAATAATACGCCCAGATTTTTTTCATTGGAAAGAGCAATGCCTATCTCATTTAATTGAGTGATACGTTTGTGCTCAAAACTTAATAAATTATTGGTGACACTGTACTGTTGTTTAATTCTTAATTGCTGGCAGGCAAAACCCAGGAGTTTGATTGTTTCAAGCTTTGGGAAATTGCTCGGTAATAAAAGATCGGTATTGAGCCCAAGGTGTTGTTCAGAAATGGTAATACTATTCCAAAGATACTTGCTCCACTGAGTAAAAGAAGCTGTTTCAAGGAGTTCGGAATCAAAAATGAAGAGACAATTAGGACTGTCAGCTAATTCTTCTGGTGAATGTATGCAAACAAATTGGGTTTTGGTGTTGTTAAAATCATTGGCATTAATGTGTTCTTTTAGCTGCTTTCCATGAAATATATAGATGGAATCGTCCAGAATATTCGTCTTCATATCAACTTTGACTTGTACAATAATGGGTTAAGCTTTCACTTGAGGCTAAGTCATTATCATCTGTGATGGATTATTTATAATTATTGAATTTGAGTATAGTTCAAATTTAAAAATAGTGTTCACTGGTTAATAAATTTTTAGGCTGATTAATTAAAATGTGAGTTTTGATGGTTTCTTTTTTATTAGATTGCCATTTGAGATGTTCTTTAGTGAGTACTCAGGACTTTAAAAAACAAGGAAATTCAGATAGAATAACCTACCAAATCAGTGTGAAATTAATTGTTTTTAACAATGACAGATGGAGATAAAGTAACATGCCCGATGCAAGTAGTTTTAATTTAGATTGTCAGAAATGTCAGGTTCAATACAAATTGGATGATGTTGCCTTTGATCAATCGTGTCAAAATAAACATACATTTTTATTTATGTGTCCAAAATGTGGTGATTATAAAGCAACAGCTATGGGCAATGTGCCGCAAGAGCAATGGAAGGAGTTTGTACCTGCCGATGAACTGGATGACTTGTTAGCGCGTCATGCTGCGGCAATGAAAAGTCATTAAGGCATATTGTTGAATTTTAATTGAAATCACAAGCACTGAGCGGGTTTCGAATGTTTTGATTTTTTATAAAATGGTGTAATTTGTCGGATTTATTTGACTTTATAGAGGGAGTGGCAGGCTGTACAGGTTGGCAGTATCTGATTTAATTGAGACAAAATATGGTCTTTGTCACCCAAAGACTCAGCGTCCATGGCCATTTGATCAAAGGCTTTATGGGTTGAAAGTCCCATCTTTTTGGCAACCAGAGGTAGCTTGCCCATGATGCCTGGAGGTACATGAGCTAAATCGCCTGAGCCAACTGTTTTAGCTGCTGCTGCAATTTGAACCATATCATCTTTTTCAATGCCTTCACTGATTTTCTGGACAGCAATTAAGAAGTTTCTCATTTCATTTAAGAAAAAAGCGCGTTCAGGTTCATCCAGTAAAATGCTTGAACGGCCATCTGGGGCAATTTCAACATCTCCTTTGAGAATAAACTTATAAGCCAGTGCAGAGGCAATTACTGTCATAATAAAAAACAAAATCCAGCCCAGTTTTGGCAAGATTGGAGTCATGATTTAATGAATACCTTTTTGATTCAATATTTTTCCATATTCTTTATCTGTGCCATTAATGTGCTTTATTAACCAGTCTTTAAGAAATTCAAGAGTATCAATAACGGTTACTTCAGAATCTTTTTTGTACTGCTCAAGAAATTCATTCACTTTGGCAATGAATTCTTCGTGTTGCACTTTATGTGCTTCAAGATCAGCATATCCATTGTCTTCTAGTAGCTTTTCTTCTTTTTTGAAGTGAGTTTTTGTGTAGTCAACCAATTCATCCAGTGCTTTTTCTTCAAATTCTTTGCCAGTATAGTAATGCACCGCAGTTTGTAGCTGATTGATTAAGTTAAGCAATTTTTTATGGTCATTATCCATTTCTTCAATGCCAACACTGTATTCATCTTTCCAGACTAAATAGCGACCGCCCACCATTTTATTATGAACAAACGGAATGGCAATGACGATAATTAACATAATCCAGGGTAGGGGATGAGCGGGACCCATTAAAAACCCCAGACCAACCATAACAATTGCTGCGACCGTTAATAGAACCATGCCAAACGTACCAAGAGCTCTGAACATTGCTTTCTCCTAAGGGGGTTTCTAAATCAATTTTTGTTAATTATTTCTCTGGGCAAATTTGTTTGCCTGGTCATTAATTGGCTTTAATTAATGACTAGTGCCTTCTTCCAGATGAGTTTTATTATAAACATTGTATTTACCAGAAGGCTTTTTCATTGGTAAACGAGTCACTTCTTCGAGTGTTTGGGCATTATAAACAATAATTGCGCCATCGTCTTCCCATATACTTAAAAGAGCATACCGTCCATCCTTGGTAAATTCAACATGTGCCGCTGTTTTACCTGGGATGGGTTGTAATGTTTTAACAATTTCCAGAGTCTTTTTATCGATAATATGGACCAGATCCTTATGTGGCCCAAAAAAGACATCGACCCAGGCATATGGACTTTTCTCATGACTGCGCATAAAGAACCCAGGTCCTTTGGTTTTTATCTTTTTAATGGTTTTCCAGTCTTTGGTATCAATAATAGAGACAATGCCTTCTTTGATATTTGGTGTGGCAATAATGCGTGTATCTTTGTATTTCCAGCTGATGCCAGAACTCAGGTGAGGCATACCTGGTAAATCAATATCACTGATTTTTCGACCTGATGCAATTTTTATGACCTGGCCACCCTGAGGTAAGCGCTCACCTTTAGGTCGAGCTGCACCAATAATATGGCTGTAATCCTGGTTGAAGAAAAAATCATCTAAAAAGTTATTGAGTTTTATGCGACGAATACTAAAGGGTTTGCCTGTATATTTAGGCATTTCATA
This sequence comes from Gammaproteobacteria bacterium, assembly GCA_016744395.1. Lineage (GTDB taxonomy): Bacteria > Pseudomonadota > Gammaproteobacteria > GRL18 > GRL18 > GRL18. Next base: position 5,035 of record JADGEK010000165.1, read on the forward strand.
GCGGTAATCATGGACAAATATTTTTTTATCGATATAAGGAATTTCCCAAACTTCTGGAAAATCTTTTAAAGCCAG
>JADGEK010000060.1 GCA_016744395.1 Gammaproteobacteria bacterium
CTAGAAAGTCACTTGGCTTTCAAACACCTTTCCAGGCAATGCAAAAGTCATTTGCAAGAACTGGAATTTCCTGTGTTGCACTTCAGAGTTGAATCCGCGTCATATTTAATCTAATAAATACTTTTTTAGATAGAGAAAAATATAACAATGAAAATAATACATTTGTTAATACTGACAATCTTTCTGCATGGATGTGGCAGTGAAAATTCTGATGTCAGTAAGGATAAGCAAGAAAAGCCTTTGGAAAAAAGAAAATCTGAAGTCGAAAAATTGAAAGTTTTTACATATCAAATCGAAGATATAAATAAATCATCGCATTATGATCAAGCCAGAATTCAGTTTTTATGGAAACAGCCTGGTAAAAGATATGATGAAATATGGAGTATGAAAGTTGATGGGAGTGATTTAGCACTTGTTGTTGAAATGGAATGGCTATATGAGGAGGGTTGGAGTTTTATTAATACCCCTCCAGTACGCTCACCAGATAATAGATATATTGCACTGATACAACATAAAGAAAACAGTATAAATAGCTATATACGAATTTTAGATTTAAAGAAAAAAACAAGTTATGAACCTTTGGGACGAGGAGGTTTAACCAGTATTGAATGGTCAAAAGATGGGGAAACACTATACATTCGATATAATGGCTGGATTGAAAGTTATCATATTCCAACTAAAAATCTGAAGAAAATTGTAAATATTCATGGATATAAGGTTTTTAAATTGACAAAAGATGGTACACAGTTTTCGGCATTAAATAGTCGTAAGAAACTAATTAACACTTATAGTTTAAATGGTGATTTGTTGAATCAAGTTGAAATAAAGGTAAAAGATTTTAGATTCTTTAATTCAATATCAGAAGATGGAGAGATTATTTTATACAGAAGATATGGATCTAATTACCAAAGTAGCGATGAGACGGGCTTCATTATGAAAAATCAGCCAGAAAAAGAGCTTTATCATATTCAAGAACGTCTGGTTAAACCAATTATTTCACCAGATAATAACTTTATTTATATTTCTGGCCCAAGTAAATATGAAATCAAAACAGGAAAAGAAGAACATTTATTCTATATAAATGGAAATAAAAAAGAATTTGGAATGAATATTAATCTATATAATCTGGATAAATGGAAGTAATACACTATGAGCAAGGATGCTAAAAAGAGTAAATCAGGAAATTTATTAGGTAATGCATATGGTTATACCTATTTGTTTACATCCTATCTGGACCCCGATACTGATAAACCAGATATTAAGAATATTGAATTAATACCAAATTGTATTGGGTTTAGTAATAATGATGTGATTGCTAATAATAAATTTTTTTCATGGGCAACTAATCAATACGCCCAAATGAAGCTCATCAATAATAATGTGACTTCCGAAGTTAATGATATTGAAGAAATTGTTGAGCGCAGTAACTGGCATATTAGTGCACCAGATATTGAAGTAATCTTCCCACCACAGGATTTAATGGTTGCAAGTTTTGCAACTGAAGGAAAAGGGTGGGGGAAGTTTCTAGCAAAAATCTTACAAAACAATGCTAATCAGACTATAAAGTTGAAAAAATATAAATTAAAAAAATCCGAACTCAGAACTCCAAAATCTATAAAAAAGGATGAAAAACTATCTGATGAGGAATTAGCTTATAAAAAAGCCTATGAGAAGTTGCCTGAAAATCAAATCTTACATGGTTACTTGTTGTGTAAAGTAAGAGCAGTTGTTTTTTCTTTTTCAGATAATGTAGCTGGTGCTGAAATAAAACTGTGGTCACCATTCTCTGACATTAATGATCAAAAAGACAATCTAAATAAGCAAAAAAACATTTTAATTCAAAAATCAAATCAATCAGAAATATACGCAGGTACTTTTTGGGGAACAAAAAATCAACTTCCAAACGGAATTTACACGATTGAAGTCACCTTTCCGAAAACTTTTCTTAATTCAAATTCTGTTGTTTCTAAAAATATTTCAAAATCAAAAAAAATTAAATTCAAGGCCAATATCCAGTTTGATATAAAAAACATTTTAGGTGAATATGAAGTCGTTATTTGTGACCCAACATCTATTGAACAACAATTGCTCACACATGGAGCCAGTCATTATGGTCATCTGATTTCAGCAACCCATGAAGTGCCTGTGGATACTAAAAAAATTCAGGGAATGAAAAAAATTCCCACTATTGAAAAAGGAGTAGTGGAAAAGTTAGCTGCAAATATTAAGGTGGTTCATGATAGGGCAAAGTTAGTAACAGGTCTTATGCCTTCTGGGGATTATAATGGGGATGGACTTGCCATAATGACTGCTATCTATGATGGAGTAAAAACAGATAATGCTTGGATGGAAAATTCAATCGAAATGGTTTTCAATATTAATAATTACTGGGGGGATGCCCGTAAGGCTGTGAATGACCATGTCTTAAATCTCATTGAAAGTGGTAGCTTGACTAAACGAATGGTAAAAGTGAGTGATCCTGTTCAGTTTCTCTGGCGTCTATTCCATGCTGATTATTTTGGTGAAAAAAGTTTTTTGAAGAAGGTACCAGGGAATTTCAACCAGTATGTTGCTACTCAAAAGTTGATCCAGGTTAAACTGCCTGAAGCATTGAAGAAAGCTGGTTTCTTTAATAATCATTATGAAAAGTACGCTTATAATGCCAATAAAGTTGTTAGCCCTATAAAAAAAGGGCTTGGTGCTATGGGGAATATACTCACTTTATACTCAACTGGAGTCTCAGTTAAGGCAGCCTGGTCGACACATCATGAAAAAGGTAAATTGATCAGTGAATTGGATGACTTGCTGGATATTTATGAAATGGCTTGTTTGAATGAATCAGCCACAAAGAATATGGTTGAGTACATCCCCTACAATGATGCAATCAATCATATTGAAAAGCTCAGAGCCAAAGCCGTGCTTGCTGAAGTTGATTCAGATGATAAGACAGTGGCTGCATTGGATCAGTGCATCGATTTATCTCTTTCGGTATTATCAGTATTTCCTGCAACAACGCCAGTGGCTGGTGGATTATTATTAACTAAAACTCTGACAGAAGGTGCATTATCACTGTATCAGAGTGTGACCAAAATGTTAGATGAACTGATCACAGAAGGTTATTTTACACTTCAAAAGAAAAACCTGAATTTATTAAAGCAAATCCATTTTTCCTCTATGGCGAATCAAATTCATATGCGAGAAAGTGCTGATGAATTGATAAATGATGCAACAGGCAAGCAAAAACAGCAGGGTAAATATTATCTTGATGTTCAATATCGTTTACGTTCAGAGGCCTTGTCAGGACTCATTGGTTTAATTACCCGGGCAGGAATGGCTGCAGATAATGATCCTGATATGAGTTTTGAAGACAAAATTAAAGACTATCATATTGAAGAATATATTCAGAATTATTTACTCGGAGATGGCTGGAAATTTGATCTAAAAACCAGCTCTACTCCACTGTCTATGGATGAATATTGGCTGTACGCTGTCAATGTACATGGTTTAAAAAATGCCAAACAAGAAGATGTTGAAAGCCAATATCGTCATTTTGGGTTTGAAAAAAAGAGCTTCTTGTTAGAACAAATAGATGATCCTAATTATACAAGTAAGGATGAAGCACAGAGAAGTGTAATTTTTGATGATATGGAAGATCAGGAGCACTTCACCACAAAACCCATTCTTGGTGCTAAGTATAATTTTCTAAAACTGGATTGGGATTTACCAGAAAACACGACAGCCAATTTTCAAAGTTGCTTTCCAATTCATTACCAGCAAACCAGTGATGTAGTGCAATTATGTAAATCATTTCAAACAATATACAGTGATGTGAATCCCAATAGTATTGAACAAAGCAAAATTTATGTACGCCCCAGAGGATCAATTGATAATAAAGATTGGGAACCTATGTTGACTCGTCTAAAGCGAATTGACAATGCAAAAGAAGGGACGGTCGATGCTCACCTTGTTTCACCTTTGGAACAGATTCGTATTTTAATTGTATTAGATGATAAAAGTCAGGGAATATACCCCTATCGTTTACAAAGTATGCGCAAGGATAATAAAAATATCGAGGGAGCAGTCTATAAAGGTATAGTCAAACCCCTCCTTAAAGATGAGCTCTTAGCTGATGAGCAACAATGGTTAGGACGTAGTGGTGTTGTTATATATCCTTTTTTCCAAATGGCTAGAGCGACTATTTTTGGTACTAAACCAATGGTGGGAGAATATGGCACGACATGGTATCAATACAATTCATCAGGAAAGTTGAGTGATAGTGATACAATTATAGCTTATGCAGATGCAGGTCATTTGAAAGATATGAGCTATTCATGGAATATAATAGTTGGTAATGAAACCGATGTTGATGAACCAGTATTTCATGATAAAAAATATTATGAACAATTTTATCAAAAACTATTTCGACATGATGTTGTTAAAGAGTTTTTACGTCCAGCAAAAAATTCCTGGCTGAAAACAATGGGAAGTTATGATGAATATCCCGTAGGTATCGATATAAAAAGAGAGCACTCAATTGCTGTTGTAAGTAAAGGGCAAACAACAATAACAAAGATAAAGGATGAAAAATTATTAATACACAAAGATTTTCTGCAAAGCCGCGCTAAAGAAATCACTTACTATAGCTTAATTAAAGGAAATATTCGTTCTCATTGTTTTTTAAGACTTGCGGATGGTCGAAATTCAAAAAATTTTTCATCTGAATATATATTACCTCATCATTTATATCGAGACCGTTGTGCCAGTGAAAAAGATTTTACTCAATCAAACAAAGAAAACCGAATTCATTTAGTGGGAAGGTATCAAAATACACCTGAAGATAAGCCTTTAAATCAACACTATAAAAGACCGTGTAATCTTTATGTCAAACAGTTTGATTGGGAAACTCCTGTTGAATTTATGATGGTGATCATTGCAGATGATTTCAGCCCAGAAAATTATCTTGATGTACATATGAATCCCTATCGAATACCTATTGAAACGACTTTATATGAACATAATATAGGTTCTGGAGTCTTTGGTTATGCTAAATTGGACTATTTTGATGTTTCGGGGCCCAAATTAACAAGTCATTTGCAATATTTGGGTGATATGGCAATTAATAAAAATGGTGATGACTATAAATTCACTATACTGGATGTTATAAAAAATACACTGAATGTCAGAAAAAGCTCTTATGAGCCATATCATAAAATTATTGACTTTTTTAACAATGAGAAGGCATTAGCAATTGATATGTTATATCCTGAAGAAGGCGTCATGCCAAGGATTACAAGTGAAACAAAGCATGTGTTTGTTGCTCTATTCAGTGCTAGCTATCGAACGCCATGGGGCAAAGAAATATCGACTATAAGACCCTTCGGTAGAGGTAGTGACTTTCTTGAAAAAGGTCAGTATAAGCAACCTTTCCGCTTTGGTTTTAGTAAAATACAAACCCCAGATGAATCTGGGGTTAATATTGACAGCATGCCCCATCAATATATTTTTGAACAACCTAAAACAGTGAATGTACCTTGGAATTTTCCTACTCAGCCAGATGAAAAAATCATTAACTGGCTGGATAAAGGTGCACACTATCTACAACCAAGTGATAACCCTCTATATATGACTGCTTTGAATAAAAAATATAAGTAATTAAAAATTCTATAAATTTAATGATTAATTCAAATAGCGGGGAATATTATATTAATGTTCATACAGGAACTGTTGTTCTTACTTCCTGATCAGAAAAACAATCAAAATATCCGCATCTGATGAATCTGCAAAAAAACGTCAAATAAATTAACAAAAAGGTAATCCCCCAGCTCTGCTGGGGTGACTATCAAAGTTTGACAAATACGGGATTCATCGTAAGTATCCTCATCTGCGAACCGCTCAAAGTTCAATGATAAGGAAACAAACGATGAATAACGGTGCTTAACAGCTTCATTAAGCCCAGAAATAGAAGTGCACTGGATCCCTTACCTCTAGCAATAGAAAAATAAGCTCCCAATACCGATTAAAGGCGCTAGCTTTGTATTAACGCTTCTCTTTATTTACCACAGCTGACACTATAATAAATCTGTCATTTTTGTGCGTTATACTCTTTCCATGATTGGCTACTTGATCCGTTTATTATTAAAACTAACCAATAGAACCTATTTAATTCAGTTTATAGATGGGCTTAAATTTATTGGTAAACCAACTAATATTCTCTATCCAGGTGAGTTATTGGAGCAGGGAGCCTTGTTGGGTTTGTCGGGTTTGAATAACACTCTGGCCATACAAAGCAACCAGCACTGGATTTGGCCCTGGTGGGTTGAACGTCAGCTCAATCCAGATGCTGATGAGTTTATTCCTACGGGTGTTAACCTGCTCACAAATAATTTGTCTTTTCGTAATTGGACTGCCCTAAGCATTCCAGGCAATCATCTTGAAGCCATGTTGGATCCAGTTGGAATGTTGACTATGGAACCTTTTTCCTGGTCGGTGATGCCTTATCTCATTATTGAAGATGAGTATTTTATTCCTAGTAAAATGTCCATTAAACAGATAAAGCAACGATTGAACAAAAAAAATCGACCAGAAGTTATTACTCGTTATACAGCACATAAAGTGATTGATTGGCATTCCAGAACCAAAGCACTCTCTATTAATGGTGAACAGGTTTTACAACAAAAATATCAAATAAAGAATCAGTCTGACATAGAACAAACCCTTTTTTTTGGTGTCAGCCTCAGGCCATATAATTGCCTGACCATTGGTCATATTCACAAAATATCCTGTAAAAAAAAGTTGTGGAAGATTAATGGTAAACCAGCCATGATGATGTTAACACCTGCCGACTACATTCAAGTCTCAAATCGATTACTGGGCGATCCCATCTATAGTGATCATCATAATTTTGAAACGCCAATCAATAGAAAAAAAATCAAACTCAGATCGCGTTCAGGTATTGCCACTGGTAATGCTGTCTATAAGATAAATCTGCCAGCTGGTGCGTCAGTTGATTTCCAGTTTTTATTGACTGATAGTAAAAGTCAGGGTTTAGTAACACGAAAAAAGTACCATCAATGGAAAACCGACATACTTCTCAGTGAGCGTCAATTTAGACAATATTGGCAAAGCTGGTCAAATACTGGTCTAAGCCTGGATTTACCCAATAAGAAAATTATTAAAGCCTTTAATTCTGTTAAAAATCACTTATGTGTTTTTGATGATGTTGAGCAATTCACACCAGGCTCATTTTTTTACCATACTGGATGGTTTCGAGACAGTGCTTTTTTAGCCCAGGCTTTTGATCAGGCAGGATTTTTTCAGGAAGTCAAAAATAAAATTCCTGGCTATTTTAAACAACAAACCCTAAGCGGTTATTTCAAGAGCCAAAAAGGCGAGTGGGACAGTACAGGGCAAGCTCTTTTTTCTGTTATCACTCATATTCGCAGAAGCGGTGATAAATCTTTATTGATGAAATATTATCCAGCACTGATTAAAGGTGCAAGGTGGATCAATAGAACACGGCTGAAAAAAATCCCTGAGAACAGTCTTCATTATGGTTTATTGCCTGCTGGTTTATCGGCAGAACACTTTGGTCCCAATGATCATTATTACTGGGATAATTTCTGGAGCCTTTCAGGATTGCAGCAATTACTTTGGTGTAGCCAAACTTTAGTAAAAGAGAAAGATAAGCACTGGCTGGAAACTCTGATCCAAGATTATTCCAAAGACTTGCAGCAATCTATCCAGGCAGCGATGCAACGAACAAAAAGCCATGGACTGCCTTGCTCACCTTATCGCTGGATGGACACAGCGGCCATAGGTAACCTGGCCGCTATTACCCCGATGGATCTGTATAGCGAAAATGAACAATGGGTCATGCCAACTCTCGAATATTTATGGAAAAACTGTGTTAAGAATGGCCTGTTATTCCAACACATCATCCATTCCGGCTATAACATTTACCTATCAATCCAACTGGCTAAAGTTTTATTAATTCGTCAGGATTTACGCTGGCTGTTCATGTTCAAAGCCATAATGACTGCTGCTTCTCCAACCTGGACCTGGCCAGAAGCCATTCATCCCAAAACGGGAGGCGGATGCATGGGTGATGGTGACCATGGTTGGGCAGCAGCTGAGTTCATTTCCCTGATTCGTCACATGTATGTCTTTGAACATCAAGAAGCATTATTTTTAGGTACAGGTTTGTTACTTCAATGGTTTGATTGTTTATCTGATATGAATCAATCAACAATGGAATCAAAACCACAAGAGATACAAGTAAACAATGCCCCAACACTATTTGGCACAGTATCTTATTCACTGAAAAAAAATGGAAATGATATTATTCTGTGTTGGCAAATCAATCACAATGACTTACAGAAAAAAGTACCTGTCTTTTTCTACTGTGCACAGTTATTGGAGCAGTATCAAACAGACAATCAGTACTCATTCAATACTAGAAAAACTCATATCATTCTGACAGAAGATAGAGGTCAGTGTCGATTCAAAAAGCGATTATAGACAATGAGATTTAAAAATGAAAAATTTGTATAACCATAGTAATACAATAAAATCAGCCTTCAGAAAATCCATCAAGGATGATTACAATCGTTTTATCATGGAACAATCCAGTCAATATCCATTACATGATTGCCTTAAAGTTGATCTTCATTGTCATGATTATAATAGTAACGTACCAGATGAACTTTGGGGACGCATTTTAAAGTTGCCTGAAACCTGGTTAAAGACCCAAGATCTCGTCAAAGTATTAAAAGGTAACCAATGTTCTCTTATCAGTATAACTAATCACAATAATGCCCGCTCTTGCTGGGAATTACTGGAATCTGGACTGGATGTCCTGGTCGCAGCAGAATTTACTTGTTTTTTTCCAGAAGATGAATTATTTGTCCATGTTTTAACTTATGGTTTCAGTCGAGAGCAGGAAGATATTTTAAACCAGAAGAGAGATAATATTTATGAGTTTTTACGTTATGCTGCACAGCAAAATATACCTGTTACACTAGCACATCCACTGTATTTTTATTCTCGAAGTCAGCAAATCAATATGAATTACTTTGAGAAATTTGCCATATTGTTTCAGCGTTATGAAGTGATGAATGGGCAGAGAGATTATTGGCAAAATCTTTTGACTAAAGAATGGGTTGATACTTTAACCCCTGAACTTTGTGGACAATACGCTGACAAACATCAACTTAATCCACTAGACTATGGTGTCGATATTCATAAATCCAAAATTATGACAGGTGGTTCAGACGACCATATGGGGATTTTTGCAGGTGAATGTGGCTCTTATCTTTATGTCCCAAATCTTGAATCACGCTTGAAAAGCGCATCAAAATCTGAATTGGCCCTGGAAGCCATAAGAAATGGTCAAATAGTGCCCTATGGTGCTATCTATGAAAATCAGAAGCTTAATATTGCCTTGATGGATTATTTTTCTCAAGTGGCCACAAAAATGAAAGATCCTGGATTATTTCGCATCCTATTTCATCGGGGTAGTGCTTCAGACAAGTTAGCCTGCTTAACCTTTAGTAATTTTATTTTGGAGTTACAGAGGCATGGTAAATCTGCAATGTTTTTTAAATTTGTTCATAATGCCCTGATGGGTAAAAAATTGAATAAACTTTATACTTGGCGTATTGCCAAAGATTACAAGTTTTCCATAGGTTATTTGGAAAAAATATCATTATCCAGAAAAAAAAGTAGTCAACAATTTATTAATGCCACTGACAAAGGCATTGCCGAACTATTTACATCACTGAATTTATTGATCATAAAACGAATAAAAAAATATTTTCAGGGACAAGAAACTGATCTCTCAATTAATAATTTAACTACCGAGGAAATTGCACGACAGTTCGAAGTCCCCAGTCATTTAAGGGAAATGTTTTATGGCAAAAAAGCTTCATTATCCGATGACATGGTACATTTTAATTTGGGAAAAATTTTTGATGATCTCTCTTTCCCCATCTTGGTGTCCATAGTGTTGGCTGGCTCTATGATGGCAAGTACTCGTTTATTATGCCAGAACAGACGTTTTCTCAATGAATTTTCAAGCTATATTGCCAGGCAGAATGAGAAACAATACACACACCCCAAAAAAGCACTCTGGTTAAGCGACACGCTATTTGATAAAAATGGTGTTTCTAATTCATTACAACTCACTTTATCAGAAATTCAAAAGCGCAATATTGACATTGATTTTCTGGTTTGTCACCCTGCTGCCCAGTCGAAAGAGCATCTACATGTTGTGCGGCCATTAACCTCTTTTTCATTTAAAAGTCTGGGAGAGCAAGCCTTTCATATTCCTGATTTACTTGAAATAAAAAATCTTTTTTATCAGGGGGGGTATGATCGAATTATTTGTTCTACAGAAGCCCCTATGGGTATTATTGCCTTATTATTGAAGCATACATTCAACGTCCCTTGTTATTTTTATATGCATACAGACTGGCTGGAATTTGTCAAGCACACCACTCAGCTCAACCACTCAGAACAAGATCGTATTCGAAGATTATTGCGCTTCTTTTATCAACAATTTGATGGTATTTTTGTTTTAAATAACGATCACAGACAATGGCTGGCCAGCCATGAAATGCAAATAGCTGAAGAAAAAATCTTTTTAACCTCCCATTGGGTTAACTCTATCCCAAATAATAATTTAAACCAAAATATCCATAAATTATTGGTGGAACTAAAACTGAGTGAACTAAACTCTGAACCAACCTTATTTTATGCTGGCCGCATCAGTAAGGAAAAAGGCATTTTTGATTTTCCAGATATTTTCAGGCAGGTAAAAGAAAAAATTCCAAATATTCGCATGGTAATTGCGGGAAGTGGTCCTGCAGAATATAGCTTGAGAAAAAAATTTCCTGAAGCAATATTTACTGGCTGGGTTGATAAGAGAAAACTCACTAAGCTCTATCAAGTGCTAGATTTATTTCTCTTTCCTTCACGTTTTGATACCTTTGGTAATGTTGTGCTTGAAGCCTTTAGCCATGGCATGCCAGTTATTGCCTATGATTTGAAAGGTCCAAAGGATATCATAGAACACGAGTTAAATGGTTATCTGGTTCAAGACAAAAATGAAATGGCAGTAAATATTATTAAATATTTTTCTGAGCTAACCGACCAGATGTCATTTAAAGAAAATGCCATCAATCGCTGTCAGTCACCATCCTATCAGGCCGATATCATTATCAATAAGCTTCAGAGAAATTTAGATTTAATTGATTAAATTCTCACTCACTATATTGTAAAGTTTTTAGTTGTTTCAGTGCCCATAAAGGAAAAGGTTCAGGTGTTACTTGTTCAGCAGTCCGGGTTACTTACTTCCAATAAAATTGTGAATACCCTCAACTTTCATCCTTTCCTTAGGTGTAAAAGATCTTCCATTATTATTGACAAACGAAAATGGGAAAGAGATTGTTTTCATACCTGAATTTCTGCGAAGAACAAAGTGTAAATGTGGCCCTGTAGAAAACCCCGCCGATCCAGAACGCGCTATGCGATCACCTCTTTCCACTTTATCACCCGGACTGACTAATGATGATCCCTGAAGTATGTGAGCATAAACTGCATAGGAGCCATCATCATGAAGAATTTTAATCACATTTGCCTTATCAAGAAAGTATTTGCTCTGCCCTTTGAGATGAAAATTATCTCGTGTAAAAAACACAGTTCCGCCTCTTGCTGAAGAAATTGTTGTACCAAGTTCAAGAGCAATATCAACGGCATGAACATTGGGTTGTTTATTATGTGAGAAGCGGCCGTTAAATGATTGTGATATTAGATGTTTTTTTCTTGAAGTCACTGGGAATTGATATTTAAATCCATCAGGTCTTTTCATTGGATCGCCAAATCGCCATGCATAAGAAAATTTTGGGATGACTTTTGATTTTTTATAGGCGCTCACCGTTGATTTTGCTGGGATGACTTTTTTATAGAAACCACTTCTAAAAGAAGGTGAGATAAATTTTATTTCTACAGGAATATAAAAAGGATTGACTACTTCTATTATATACTGACTATCGACGATTCTAGTAGAAATAATTGGTTTCAGTGCAGTATTTTTGGGGGCTTTATATTTTATTTTTTCCACATCAGTATCAGAAGCTGGTTTGGCATCACTGAAAATTGTCTTTCCATTTTTATCTTTATATTTATAAATAGCGGCCATACTATTATATGTAAATAATAGCGCGATGAAAAAAAATCCAAGTTTAAAATACATTATGATATGAGCCTTTTTCGATTGAGCATAGTTAAAATTTTAACACCTGAAAGTGAAGAAATATTAATGTTTTCTATTCAATAATTCTTCATAATAATTTTTAAAAAAAATCAGCCCGTTGAAAGTACACCATTCTATTAGAATACGATATAATACTTATTTATTGATTCTTAATCACTTAGTGAACAAAACTATGTTAGAAGCATTATCCATTGGCCAACTTATCAGTGCTTTTATTATCCTCATGCTTGCCTTCATTATTCGTGGTATTACAGGTTTTGGTTCTGCCCTTATCGCAATTCCTCTTCTGGCACTCATGCTCCCTATTAGTGTTGCGGTTCCATTAGTTGGGTTTTTAGACTACACATCGGCATTTGCACATGGTTTTAAATTAAGAAAAGAGATTCAGTGGCAACCGCTTTTGCCATTGCTGCCTTTCACACTCATTGGCGTTTTATTAGCACTTTATCTGTTTAATACGATGGATGCACAATTATTAAAAAAATTCCTTGGTGGTTTTATCATTGTTTATGCCTTATATACTTTACTGACCATTAAACCTCATACTCATAGCAGTTATTTTTGGGCAATTCCAAGTGGTGTGACAGGGGGATTAATCAGCACCTTATTTGGTACAGGAGGCCCATTTTATGTCATTTATTTCCAACTTCAGGGACTTGGAAAAACGGCTTTTCGAGCAACGATAGCAACCATGTTTTTTCTTGATGGAACCGCCCGTATTGTTGCCTATTCTTTTAATGGCTTTTATACCCTCGATACTATTATTCTCATTGCTGTGAGTTTACCAATAATGATTTTCGCCATGTCTATTGGAGGTCATATTCACACGAATATCAGTCATCAAGCCATTCAGAAAGCGATGGGCATTTTATTATTATTCAGTGGCAGTGCACTTATTTTTAACTAAATAAAGAAATGACACCATTTTCTATGCAATACTTTCTCCTAATCTCCTTTATCCAAGGCGACAGGAAGTACGACTTTGGCAATACCTTTTGCATAAAAATAAACTCGATAGAGTTTTTCCATTAATGACATTTCCAAACGTGCTTTTTCAAGGTAATTGGGTTCTTCACTGCCTAGGTGACTTGATTTTCTAATTAAAAGTGCATTCTGATAAGACTTTATTTCAGCTTTTCTATTAATCACTTTTTCGGCAATTAATTGATTATCTTCACTAATTGCTTTAACCGCCTCATTGACAGAATGACAGACATCCTGATAGTAAGTTTTTAATAACTCACGAGTGATCTCACTTGGTTTATATTCACTTTCGATATAATGAAGAGCGGTGTCAGATAATTCATTAGTGATCACATCAGAAATTTCATCTAAATGAGTTGTGGCTGTCATCATTGCCTGAAAGTCAGCACTTTCTTTAATCGTTAAACTCTCTTTTCTCAGTAAACTCAAATATCCCAGGATGGCTTCAACTAAAATTTTAACTTTATTATCAGCTGAAATGATTTTTTCAATTTGTTTTTTATCTTTATCTGCAATTGCAGGTTGAATCGAATGTATCATCGAATTGATTAAACCGCCTAAATGTCCCAACTCCATTCTAACTTGTTCTAGTGCTATGGAAGGGGTTTCAATTGCATCAGAAATAATAAACTTAGGTTCAACAATGACACCTTTTTTCTTAGTCGTTGCTGGGGCCAGACGAGTGGCCAGTTTAGCAAACCAGCCTGTAAATCCCAGAAACACAATCGTATTAACCACATTGAATAAAGTGTTCGCATTCGCTATTTGACGAGGTACATCCGAAGCGCTTGTCTGTCCAGCAACATCGGATGACACGGGTGACATTGATACTGCAAATTCAGCTAACTGAGGAATAAACATAATCCACAACAGAACACCCATAACATTAAACAAAACATGAACTATTGCTGCTCGAACCGCTTCAACAGGTTTGCCCAATGCCGCTAACATAGCCGTCACACAGGTACCAATATTAGCCCCTAAAGCCAGTGCAATTCCTGCAGGCAAACTGAGCAGGCCTTCACTTGCCATTGCTATGGCAATACCCACTGTCGCAGCTGAAGATTGCACTAGTCCTGTAAAGACAGCGCCAGCAAATACACCGATAATTGGATTTTTCATTGATTCCAGGAATTCAATAAAAGGCTCAAAGGTTCGCAATGGCTTCATTGCATCACTCATCAGCCCCATTCCAAAAAAAACCAAACCCAGCCCCATCAACATCATGCCATAGTATTTTACTTTTTCACGCTTAGCGGTAAATGTCATAAAAAAGCCAATAGCAATGGGCAATAAAGCATAGGCAGCGAGATTAAAGGCAAGCAATTGAGCCGTCACTGTACTGCCAATATTAGCCCCCATAATGACACCCACCGATTGGCTTAGAGTCATAACGCCAGCAGTAATAAAGCTCACAACAAGAACCGTTGTAACAGAGGATGAATTTAATACACCAGTCACAAAAGCCCCAGTAATAGCTCCCATAAAACGGTTGGTTGTGAGTTTGGATAATAATATTTTTAAAGTTTCACCAGCTGCTTTTTTTAAACCTTCGGAGAGCATATCCAAACCAGCAAGAAAAAGTGCCAAGCCTCCAAATAATCCCATACCGACTTGAAGCCAATCAATAGTCACTTCTTCTATTGATGCACCAGCTATCGGCACGCCCGCTGAAGAAGTGACCGCCCAGGTAAAAAATAATAAAGAAAGAAAAATTAAACCAGATAATTTATTTTTCAAATTCATTTGAATAGTTCCTTTTATAATTTTTAAGCGGCTAATGACTAATACAGTGTAATTAATTTACATATTTACTTCAAACTGTGACGCTCAAAGCACCAGAACAATATTTAGGTTCTAAGGAAATATAAAGAAAATAGTGTAGTCTTTAGCCATTTTCTTAAAATTATTCAATTAATTGAGTATAGTGATGGATATTATTGGCATTATTGATTCAATCTGTGCTTAAATTACTCATCTCAATGGTTCAAAACCTTATTACTCTTTTATTAATGATAAATTATACGAATACACTATGCCTACTGCTCAAGACTTAGTTAAAGAATCTATCGATTTATTGTCCCTGCCTGATGTTTACCTGCGGTTAAAAAGTGTCATTGATTCTCCTGACTCTTCAATGGCTGAAGTTACGGAGATTATTGCCTATGACCCATCCATAACGGCTCGTTTACTGAAATTAGTGAATAGTCCATTTTTTGGTCTGGTGTCAAAAGTGGATACTATTACCCGTGCTGTTAACTTATTGGGGCTGGAAGAAGTTCATGATCTGGTGTTGGCAACATCTGTGATTGACAGTTTTTCAGGCTTTACGAATGAACACTTTAATATCTATGACTTTTGGTTCAATGGTGTTTATTGTGCAGTTACGGCTCGTCTTTTAGCCTATTATTCTAAAAGTATTGATACTCAAAGGCCTTTTGTTGCGGGTTTATTGCATAACCTGGGACATTTACTGATGTATCAGAATATGCCTCATGAATCACTTGCTGCGATATTAATGTCAACTCAGAAAGGCATCTCTCTCTATGAGGCGGAACGTGAAATAATGGGCTTTGACTATGCCCAGGTCGGTGGTGAATTAATGCGTGAGTGGGAATTACCTAACAGTCTGCAAGAAATTACTGAGTTTCATCCTACTCCAGAACAGTCAACTGATTTTCAACTTGAAACCGCTATTATTCATATTGCTTCAATGATTACTGATAATGCCATTAAACAACTCCCAATTTCCCCTGAAACCCTGGATATTAATCCACTTTGCTGGGATGTCACTGGTTTATCAATTAATGAGATGTCGGTCTATAAAAGTGAGTTTGATCAACAGGCAGCACAGGTTATGAGTCTACTTTTTACTCATAAAAATAATGCTTAATACAAGAATTATGAGCAAATATTCTGTGTTATATTGAACCGTACTCTGTTATTTCCAGGTGAAAAAAATATTGAAAACATATATCTGTGTTATTTGTGGTTTTATGTACAGTGAAGAGTTAGGCAGGCCGAAAGAGGGGATTCCACCCAATACTAAGTGGGATGATGTACCTGATTCATGGACTTGTCCAGACTGTGGCGCTCAGAAGAAAGACTTTGACATGGTTGAAGTTAGTTAGTCCAAATTACGTATTATCCGAAGTGTTTCACGTATCATTGCTGATAGGCTTAAGAAAATTCACTATGCCAAGGAAGTAATTCAGAAAATTCACTATGCCAAGGAAGTAATTCAGAAAATTCGGGAATAATCAGACATACTAGATAACTTGCCTAAAGTCAGTAAGGTAGTGGCAGAACTGAATGACGAAACTGTTAGATAGCTTTGGCTCTATTCCTATCGGATCATTTATGAAGATTAAAAGCCAGGATATTTTTGTCTTGGCTGTAGTGCATAAACGGCAAGATTTAAAGGCTGAAGAGATTCTACGAGATTGAGCTAAAACCTATATTAAAAACAGTTGGTATCTAAATTCGTTTATTTGAATCTTTCAATTGATGGCTTAATTATTTGTTTTTTTCACGATTTGGGTGTTGTTCACCAGATTGGCTTCTTTGTCATCATGCCACGGGCAACTAAGGAGATAATCTTTACCATTCCGCTTGAGTTGGTAGTCTTGGGATTGGATCAATTGAACCAAATCGACATTCTGTTTTATTTGAGTAATTAGTTCTTCAGGTAATCGTGGCATTAGGTTTAACTCCAAAACGTTGTCAATACTTACTACAAAAAAATAACTTGGTTGCGTAATACTACGTTTCGTAGTATTGTCAATATCAATATCAACGTCATCCCAATACAGGGAATATACTATGAACTCTACCTGTTACAGCTTACTGGATGAACTTATGACAAACGATGACAAAGAATTTTTTCAGGTACTTGGCAGAAGAATGGCCGACTATCGCAAAGCAATTAATATTACTCAGGTACAACTGGCGAGTATGTTAGGTGTATCACAACAAGTGATTGCTGCTTATGAAGCTGGCAGACGGAAGCTTCCAGCTTCTCTCTTGCCTGTTTTAGCTAAGTTGTTTTCTGTACCTGTGGATGAACTCATAGGGATCAAGGAAAGCAGTACTAAACGTGGGCCAGCCTCGGTGTTACAACGCCAAATTGAACAAGTGGCCTTATTGCCAAGGGCAAAGCAGAAGTTTGTTATGGAGATGTTGGATACTGTACTGAAGCAACAACAGTGCTCAATGTAGAACTGAAATAGAATAGTCATTAATTTTTTAAGGAATTTGATCATGCAATCTCATACCGCAAAACAAGAAGCACTCGATGTGATCCAACGTCTGCCAGATAATACGGATATAGAAGAAATTATGTATCGACTTTATGTATTGGAGAATATACGCAAAGGGCAGGAAGATGCAGCACAGGGTAAAACCCAACCTGCTGAAGAACTGCTTAAAGATATTCAGTCATGGTAAAGTGGACTGACCACGCCAAAACTCAGCTTCGTCATATTTATGAACATATTGAACAGGATTCACCATTTTATGCCAAGAGAGTCAGTGAATCACTGGTTAAAAAAACCATTGGACTGGATGCCTTACCTCGTAAAGGACGTAAGGTACCAGAGTTGAATGAAGATGTGGTTCGTGAACTGTCGCTTTATTCTTATCGGATTATTTATGAGATCAAAACCAGCTATATTGAAGTGCTGGCAGTGATCCATAAGCGACAGGATTTACAGGCTGAAGAGATCTTGCGAGATTAAGCTAAAACCTATATTAGAAATAATTGCTCTCTAGCCTCATTTATTATTACTATTTTAATTTCTAAACATAAAATAACTTCTTATTTTTGTTACTAATCCAGTAGCTATTATTATGAATAAAACAAAAGCAAGAAAGTAACTTGGAGTTTTTATATATTGATAGATCAATAAAAACGAGAAAATAATATACCAAACACCGCTTATTAGAAAAGCATTTTTACTAATATAATGTTTAGTTAGCAGGGATATAAGCATGAGTGCTCCTCCTAATAAAATGTACAAAATATATAAGCTATTATTAGAAACAAAAATTAAACCAAATAGTGAGAGAGTTATTCCAAAACCTAAATCTCCATCACTATGTTTTTTTAAAACAGATTGTAATCCATTATCTTCAGACATTTTTCTCATTCCAATGATATATCTTTATTATTACAATAATTGCCAAACATTAACTTTATAAATCATTCAACCACTGGGGCAACTTAGGATTAGATGTATTTGATCCTGATGATACTTGAGGTTGGCCAGGTTTTATATTTGGATTTGCTCCACTCTTTGATGATGAAGAGTTACTTGGTGAACAAGAGGTTTTGAGGTTATTGCATTTTCCTGCACACTGTTGCCCACAGTACATTCCCATTGCTGCGGCACAAACTCCATGTGCTGCTAGACCTTGTCCTGGTAACGGTGTTGGTATGCTCGGTATTTTATTTGCCCAATTCCCACCACAAATTAAATGAATGTAAGCGGCATTCGTTGTGCATTGATTCATACATGAACAATTATAAGTTTGAGGAAGTGCTGCATTATTCCCATTACTACGAGGACCATAACCACTATTTGTTGGGATACATCCAAAATTCTTCGGATCCCATGACCATTGAGAACCAACTCTACATGGCTTTAATCCATCAGGATCAATTATGTTTATAGGATCACTATCAACATAAGCATAAGTATTGAGACTACCATCAAGCCCAATCGGGTCACTGGTGATATATCTTCCAAGAGCTGGGTCATAGTACCGAAAGTAGTTGTAAACTAATCCCTAATTCATCGTATACCTATTATCAGTTATCATTCCAATCTCTGGATTCAACCACCCATAGCCTATCACCAACCCAAAGACTTCCATCTGGCTTTCTTAGCTTATGACTTCGAGAAATATCTGCATTTTCACCTTCACCTCCAGGCTTTCCATCTTTTCCATAGCTGGTTAAGGTCATAAGTTTATCATCTTTTATTTCAAGAATAAGTTCTCTATCCCAGCCATCTGTAATTCTATTAGCAAAGCCTTTTCTTACAGGGAGGATGTCATATGAATAGGGAATTTTATTGTGTTTTTGAGCATATAAAAAGACTCGAAAAAAAGTCTCAGTAATTGCCGTGCGCGTCATATTCTGTGGAGATATACTATGACAACCTGATATGAACAAAAAAGTTATGAAAAAGCTATACTTCATTAATAACTTATTCATAACTAGCAGTTACACCCTTCATCAAAATCTCCATTTTTTAATTTATTCTTAATCATCTCATAAATATATCTTGAATAGAGACGACAGTTTCTGTTACCTAGAGTATAAGGAGTTCTGTCACCAATATGTTGTTGCAACCACTCAATAATATTTTGATCTTGACAAGGTTTAGTTTTTAATCTTTTAATAATATCTTTTGTGGGGTCACCATCCTCGTAAACAATTCCATCATTAACTCCCCACTCTGTACTGTTTGGGTCAAACAAGTCTTTAATTCCACCCAATGCACCATCAGTATGACCAAATGATTGGCCCCACTGGCCACTTCCATTGGGAGAATTTACTGCGATTCTTTGATGTAGTCCGCCAGCAGAATCTGTAGTTTGGATCATTACATCAAGCCCATAGGGATCAATGAGATTGAGAGGGTTTTGATAAACGTAACTATAGGTATTCAGTCCACCTTCTAATCCAATCGGATCACTGGTGATGTAACGTCCTAACTGTGGGTCATAGTATCGATGGTAGTTGTAATGCAAGCCACTCTCAGCATCAAAATACTGTCCAGCAAACCTTAAATTATTCTCTACAGTATCAATCGAAGTGGTTACCCTACCAAAAGGCGAATAATGACCTTCCCAAACCACATTCTGGTCTTTATCAGTTAATACCTGAGGCGTGCCTAAATGGTCATTATGATAATAATAGACCTTGTTCTGAGAATTGCCAACTGCTGCACCACCAGTGACTCTAATTGCATCTGCAATAACATAACCATCGGCATCACTGCTCAGGCTGATTGTACTCAAATTATTTAATGTGTAGTTTCCCAGTAAAACCCATTGACCTCCAGATTGTTTCTGATCCTTAATCACTTCACTGATGCCATTAGCATGAGTGATAGTATAAATGGCATTACTGGCACGGTTTGGATGAGCTGTCCATTTAGCATAAACTTCATAACTACCTTGTGAACTCACCAATGATGCCCATTGTGCAGCATTAGCCTCTGTTCCCTCTGGCTGAACGGCAATTGCATCGGCAATGACATACCCATTTGCATCATCAGACAATGTGACCTGACTGTTCGCATCCAGTGTGAATGTGCCCAGTAAGTTCCATTGTGCGCCATTGTGTTGTTGGTTAACGCTGATATCAGTTGTACCATTGGCATGGTGAATAGTATAAGTTGCATTACTTGCACGATTACTATGTGCGGTCCAATTTGCATAAATTTCATATTGCCCCAGGGTGGATGGTGTTACCCAAGTAGCGGCATTATTACCTAACCCTGTACTATGATGCTGATAGTTACTGCCATGATAACCTGAAATACTGGTGGAATTTTTCCATGTACCTGTGATACTAAAGCCTGAAGAGCCATTATCAATGATATGAGCAGTACTCGACAGTGATTGTGCGGCATGATATTGATAATTACTCCCTTCATAGCCTCTAATGACAGTGGATGTTGGCCAGGTTCCCGTATAAGTCACCTGACTGGAGAGATTGTCATAAATACTGTCCGTGGCAGGTAAGCTTTCAATTGAAGTTTGCACTAATACCAGAGGCTCACCATTAAAATACACATATTCTTGAGTGATTGTGCCTGTAGTATCCATTTCACTCATTAATTGGCCATTAGCGGTGTATAAGTAGTAAGTTAAAGTACCATCAGCCAGAGTTTTACTGGTACGTTGACCCAAGCCATTGTGATCATAAGTGGCAAGCAATGAGCCGTTTTTATTAATTTGATTCAAACGATTTTGTTGGTTGTAGAGATAAGTAAATGTATCACCATTTTTAATGTGCTGAGTGATATTGCCTTTAGCATCGTATTGAAAGCTTTGTGTTTGTGCACCACTGGCACTGTCGGTTTGGTTGTTACTGCTATTAATAGTGTAATCGGTGAACTGACTATTATCATCCAGTTGAGTTCGGTTACCATTGGCATCGTAATTAAAGCCTAATAAACCATACAAACTGAAGTCAGTCTGAGCTGTATTTAAGCGGTCCAATTCATCGTAATCAAAGCTTTGGTTGAGGGCTGCATTTAATAAATTATTCAGATTTTGGACACTACTGACCGAATTGTAATCCCAACTTAACTCCTGGATAGTAGTATCACCAATAACACTTTGAGTTGATAAGCGGCCATCCAAGTCAAAAGTACGGCTTAAATTTAATCCATTGCCATAGTCGACAGCGGTCACACCACCAAAAGGTTGATATTGAATGTTGCTGACAATTGGCTGTAGATTACCATTGTTGTCTGAATCAATTTGTATAACTCGGCCCTGGCTATCATATTGATAATGGAGCACTTGACCACCAGGGTAGGTAGTACTGGTGTGTAAACCTGATTGTGCTTGATAGCGGTGTGAAGTGATGAACGTACTGCCACCTGCTAATGTCTGACTGGTTTGTATGAGTTCGCCATGGGTATTATAGAACCAACTCATAGTACCAGTACTATCACTCATACCTGTACGCTGGCCGATGGGTGCATGGCTGACAGGTGCCTGGTCATTAGCAGTATAAGAACTACCATCATAAGAATAAGTAATGTTTTGGCTATTGTCCGGGTACTGAATTTCAGTCAGACGGTTGAGGGGATCATAGGTGTAGTTAATAACAATGTTATTGGCATTGGTTGCCTGTAACAGGTTACCTGCCGCGTCATAACTATTATAAGTCGTCAGACCCGTATCAGGGCTGCTTAAGCTGATCAGATTACCCAGGCCATCATAGGTGTAAGTGGTAGTTTGGTTATTGGGATTAATCACACTGCTGAGATTCCCCGCACTGTCATAGCCGTATTTTGTTTCACCTGATTGGGCATCAATGACGGTTTTAAGACGATTGAGTGCATCAAAGGCTTGTGTTGTTGGATTGGTTCTGGCATCAGTCACTTGATTGTTATTGCCATTTAAATCATAGCCATATTCGGTGGTCTGACTTTCTGCACCCAGGCTTTGAAAGAGTTGACCCAGTTGATTATAGACGGCGGTTTGTTGTTGGATAATACTGGTGTCACTGGCATAAACGGTTTCTGATAAGATATTGCCCATTAAATCTGGTTCATAAACAATATAGTCACCTTGACTGTCGGTGATACGAATGAGACGACGAGCCTCATCATAGGTGTAGGTCAGTGTTTCACCATTGGGCACGGTGATGGTTTCAATATCACCTGCGGGGGTATAAGTGTAGGTGGTGATGCGACCATTGGATTCAGATTCACCATCAGGAAAAGTACTGCTTTGCATCAATCGACCACGTACATCGTACTCAAAGGTGGTATGCAATAAATTAGCATTGATGGTTTCCAGAGGGCGGCCACTGGCATCATGAGCAATGATTTGACTGGTTTGACCCAGTGCATTGCTTATTAATATTAGATTACCCTGGCTATCATAATCCAATGTGGTGATGTCTGAGACATCGGTGCGGGGGCCATCAATACTTTGTAATAAACCTTGTTTCGGTGCGGTATCATAATAGGTGTAACTGGTGCTGCGTGATGTGGCATTCACCTGTGCACTTAAAACAAGACTGGTTGCCACGGTCAATAAAGTGTGAGTTAAGGTGCTTTTCAATGTGAATTTTTTCATAGTGGTGTCGCCCCTGACTTATTGAATCGTTGTGATTTGTGTATTGATTAACTGACCTTTGCTGTTATAGCTATAGGTCTCAGTTCTATCGGGATAAGTGCGTGTGGCAGGTAAACGATATTCTGAGTGCCAGGTTGTGCTAATGAAGTATTCATCAGGAGTGCCCATAGCCTGAGTTTCCAGAGTGATCAAGCCTCGTTCATTGTATTCAAAATAGGTGATATTGCCGTTGTAGTCAGTTACTTCCTTGACTTGGCCATTCTCAGGATAGTAAGTATAGGTTTTGGTTTTAGTGATGAGTTGTTTGCCATCGTTGTAACTGTACTGAATGGTTGTAGGTTTGCGCAGACCATAATGCGTTTCAAAAGTATAGGTTTTGATACGGCCTAGGGCATCGGTGACGGTGGTAGTCTCATCGGTGTTATAAACCAGTGCCACTTTTTCGGCACTATTGGCATGTTCACTGAGGATGGCCAGTCCGTTGATATTATAGGCCCAAGTGGCATAACGGTTATTGTTCTCATCAGTGATACCAGTTAAACGGCGAGGGTATCGTGTATTTTCATAATGATATTGCTTTCTTGGATTATCATTTAAATCATTGGGCGTTAAATCAGGATAAATAACTTGAACAAGGTTATCTAACTCATCATAGAGATAATGTATTTGTGTATTTTCTGGTGTGGTAAGAGTACTTAAACGATTTGAGTTATCATAAATGAAGGTTAATGTTCGTCCATAAGGATCAGTGATTAGTTCTAGTTGACCATTATTATAATGATATTGCGTAATTCTTCTGTCAATAGTTTCTATCTTCAGTAGTTGACCGTCACTATTATAAGTTTCAATTGTATGATCGGTCGTTTTGTATTCCCAGTTTGTATTAACAGATGTTAAAGTGTCCTTTATATCTGCATCAGGAGTCCAAACATCTGAGAGGTTTTTATATTCTAAAATCTTACCATCTGGGCGGTTCACTTTTATCCGATCATCAATGGTGAGTGAACCATGATAGCTATGACGCCATTGATTACCGAGAGTCGATTGAGAATCAGTGAAGCTATTATAATAACGAATAAAACCTAGAGAGTTTGATTGATAGTCGACTTCAACTTGGAATTTATTTCCAGTTGATGCATTACAGGGATTACCAACTTTTGATGGGCAATCAATGCTACCCATATTTTTATCATCGTTAAAACAGGAGCCTCTCATATTGCAATATGTTGGATATTCAGCGACTAACGCTTGTCGATCTATCATTGGAGGTAAGTGACTATATGGAACTTTTCTCTCCACATCAACAAGACAGACATATCTTCCTCCATACTGATTCTGATAAAAAATATCTTTTAAGGTATATATCATCATGACATTATCAGCATTATTATATGCATCAACCCAATGTTGACAAGCGGCTTCTCTTGATGGATGCAATTCTGAGCCAATGACAATCCAACCAGCAAATATAGGTGCTGGATAGATCAATAAAAAAAAAATAATGTAAAAAAAATAACCAATTCTTATTGATTTCATAGTAGTAACAGCATTTTTTAACGTGTAATTTTTTATATTAGTGTCCTCCCTGACTTATTGAATTTTAGTGGTTTGTGTATTGATTAACTGACCTGTGCTGTTATAGCTGTAGGTCTCTATTTTATCGGGATAAGTACGTGTGGCTGGCAGGCGATAGGTGGGGTGCCAGGTCGTAGTAACAGTATAAGACTCAGAAGTATCTTTGCCCTGGGTTTCCAGAGTGATCAAGCCACGGTTATTGTATTCAAAATAAGTGATGTTTCCGTTGTAGTCGATAATGGTTTTGACACGACCGTTTTCTGGATAGTAGGTGTAAGACTTTTGTTTGGTGACTGACTGCTTACCATCATTATACGTGTATTGAATTGACGAAGGCTTACGCAAACCGAAGAGTGGTTCAAATGTATAGATTTTAACCTGGCCCAATGCATTTGTGACGGTAGTTGTTTCATCTGTGTTATAAACTAACTCCACTTTTTCAGCACTATCATTGTGTTCACTTAAAATAGCTAATCCAGCGGTATTGTAGGCCCAAGTTGCATAGCGATTACCGTTTTCATTTGTAATGCCCGTTAGATAATTCTGAAAGTTGGCATTCTCATAGTGATAGATTTTTGTTGGATTATTCGTTAAATCACCTGGAGTGTCATCAGGATAAGTCACAGATATCAGATTGTTATTAATATCATAATTGTAATGAATTTGAGTATTCTCAGGTGTTGTCAGAGTAATTAATCGATTCGATGCATCATAAACAAAAGTGAAGGTTCGGTTATAGGGACCTTTGAGTATCTCCAGTAAATCATTGCTATTATAGGTGTATGCGGTCACTTTATTATCACGAGTCGTCACACTCAATAACTGCCCTAAATCATTGTACAGTTCAATGGAATCGTTTGAAGTTTTAAACTCCCAATTCGTGCCAACTTGAGTGAGAGTTTCGGTGATATCGGTGTCGCTGAGCCAGTCACCATTTTCGTTGTAAAATTCTAATACCTTGCCGTCTGCACGATTGATTTTGATTGTAGTATCAATGGTTAAAGAGCCAAGGTAATCATGGGTCCATTGCTTGCCCAAGACTGATTCGCTTGGGTGTAGACTGTTGTAATAACGGGTGAAGTTTAATGTATTAGAAGTGTAGTCTACTTCCATCTGAAATTTATTGCCTGTAGAAGCATCGCAAGGATTACCATTGCATGTTAACGGGTTAGGTTGTCCAGATGATTTTGGTGAAACGCACTGTACACCAGGGAGAAGTGGGTCTAAATCATTATAGGCACCAAAGCAATTGGGAGCTGGTGAAACACATAATCCAGAGACTGGGTCTTCTATTTTTGGTAAAACACAGTTAGGGTTAATTTCAATAAGAAAAGCAACAAAAGCATCAAACATAAAGGTGCCAGAAGAAATAAGCGTGGCATCCCATCTGCAAATAAACCGTCCAGGCTGTCCAGCATGTTCAGTGATACTATTAAATATAAAATTATGAACAGAGCTGGATGCAAGAGTAATATTATACCTATTTGTACAAGCCCCTTCTTGAGTGCCTGAATAATACTCATCAATTCGGACATACGGGCCTGCAGTCCAACCAGCAAAAGCGGAAGAAGAAATAAAAAGAAGAATAAAAATAATTATTTTCACAATAAAAGGATACCCTTCTTTATAAATAGTAGAATTTATTTTGTTCTGATAAAATACTAACTGCTAAATTTATGGCTTATTAGAATTTAAACCTACATTTGAAAAAACAATATATCATGTAAATAATCATTGTTCTGTAGTTTATCGCCTACATTTTAATGAATAATATGCATAATGAGAGTTTGCGCGGATTCAACTCTGAAGTGCAACACAGGAAATTCCAGTTCTTGCAAATGACTTTTGCATTGCCTGGAAAGGTGTTTGAAAGCCAAGTGACTTTCT
>JADGEK010000061.1:0-13305 GCA_016744395.1 Gammaproteobacteria bacterium
AAGAGTTCTTAGCCAAAAAAATTTAGCTCGCATCATTTTAGTAACATAAAACCTTTAAAATTATGTTTGTTTAATTTTTTGTTCGTTAGAAGCAGAGAGATAACAATGATATTTAATCAATTGAAGGGCTTAATGTGTTTGAACTGATCAAGCAATTCATCTTTTCACTTTGGCATCGCCTTAAACCAGGTAAGAACTTCTTTATTTTAGCCTGCATACTGTGTGTACTCGGTATTGTGGTTTCAATATGGCCTGAGTTTTTGTGGCTTTGGAATATCACATTGATGTTCAGTTTGTTTCTTGTCATTAGTGATTTTTATCGCTTGTATGGTATGCAAAATTTTCAAATTGAACGCAGTGCTCCAGGAAAAATGTCCCTGGGCTTGTGGCATGATATTAAGCTGACGCTGCACTATGAAGCAGGACCATTTTCAGCAAAAAAACTTCAAATGGCTGTTTTTGATTGGTACCCTGTGAATTGTGAATTTAAACACCTGTCACAAAAGCTTGAGCTGGAATCTGGTCAATGGGCAACATTGGAATATCAAGTGAAGCCCTTAAAAAGGGGTAATGAACTATTCTCTGGGGTTCAGTGTTTGATCAATTCTCCCTGGCAATTCTGGATACGAAATTATCATGTCTCTGAAACCTCTTCTACCATGGTTTATCCCAATTTTGCCGCCATTAGCCAATACGCTTTACTGGCCACTGAAAACCGCTTGAGTCAACTGGGGATTCGAAAAATTCGCCGTCGTGGCGAAGGTATGGACTTTAACCAGTTACGTGAATATCGAGAAGGTGATTCATTAAAACAAATAGACTGGAAGGCCACTTCTCGGATGAGAAAGTTGATTTCCAGAGAATATCAGGATGAAAAAGATCAGGAAATTATTTTTTTACTGGATTGTGGGCGAAGAATGTTATCCCATGATGGTGAATTGTCGCACTTTGATCATACTCTCAATGCCATGTTGCTACTCTCCTATGTGGCTTTGCACCAAGGAGATGCAATTGGCTTTAGCACCTTTGGCACAGGTGATGAAGAAGATGGGCATGGACAGTCACAGCGTTGGTTCCCTGCTAAAAAAGGAATGGCTACCATTCAGTCTCTATTGAATAATGTATATGATTTGCATGCCCGCGCAGTAACTCCAGATTATACTCAAGCGGTCACACAGTTATTGCTCAGACAAAAGAAACGTGCTTTGATTGTTGTCTTGACCAATTTGCGAGATGAAGACAGCCACGACTTATTAAATGCCCTACAATTATTAAAGCGCAAACATCTGGTTATTTTAGCCAGTTTGAAAGAACAAGCATTAGAGACGGTTATGGACAAACCTGTGGATGATTTTTCAGATGCCTTGTTATTGGCATCAACTTGTGATTATCAGGCACAACGAAAAAAAATGTTTGAAAATTTGTATGCTCGTGGTATCAATTACCTGGATGTTACTCCGGATAAGTTGGCTGTACGCTTAGTCAATCGTTATCTTGATATTAAGAGTAGTGGTCAACTTTAAAAACCGATTCAGCTTTTGAATAAAAGGAAACTTTTTTGAAAATTTCATTAATTGCAGCTATGGCTGAAGATAGGGTGATTGGTATTAACAATAAACTCCCATGGAAATTACCCGCTGATTTGGCCTGGTTTAAAAAAAACACACTGAACAAGCCCATTGTGATGGGGCGCAAGACATGGGAATCTTTACCTTTTAGACCCTTGCCTGGGCGAGATAATATCATCATTACCCGTGATAAAAGTTATCAAGCAATGAACAAAAAAGAGGATTGGATTTCATCCGCTATTATTTGTTCTTCGATTGATGAATCCATTGATTATGCAAAAGCTCAGGGGCATGAAGAGCTTATGTTTATTGGTGGAGCAACACTGTATGAGCAAGTTCTTGATAAAGTGGATTGTTTGTATCTTACTTTAGTGAAAGGACAATTTGAGGGGGACGCCTGGTTTCCTGAAATTAATTTTTCAAAGTGGAGTGAAAATTATTTTGAGGATAATGAACCTGATGAAAATAACCGTCATCATTATCGTTTCAGTATTTATAATCGAATTTGATTTTTATCTGATGGGCAACTTACTGCTTTAATGGCTTCATCACCTGGAATTTTTAATATTTCAAATTTCTAAAGGGTTAACTCTTCACGGTTTTATTTTGGTATTTTTTATTGAATGGAGGTTAAGCCGTAGGAACGTTAGAACCTGGCAAAGGCATTACTTTTCCATAAGAAATAAAATGCTTGTCCAGTGAGCATAAAGCCTAATATTTTTAGTAATGTTGGGATGCTGACATATTCCATCAAAGTACCTGCTGTGAGCAAATAGACAGCAAAAGTGATGAACATAATGGCTTTATCTTGTACTTTTTGTTGCTCATTATTGCTGAGAACATTTTCAGCAACCATTTCTTTAAGTTTAGGCATAATGTGTGGTGCTCCTATTGAACCAAAATAACTATCGATTCTAGCAGTTTATAGGAAAAATTTCCATCCCATGAATTGAGAAGGGGATGGGCTCAAAATTATTTCTTACATTCGAGTGTATGTATTTCATGTTGGTCTAGTCGCATTGCGGTTAATGTTCCACCCCAGAGGCAACCTGTATCAAGGGCATAGACATTGGAGTGGCTGGTTTCACCAAATAGTGTGGACCAGTGGCCAAAAACTATTTTTAGGTCATTACTTTTTCTCTCAGGTAATTCATACCAGGGAATATATCCTTCTTTTTGACTGCCAACGGGTCCCTTGTCTTTGAAATTAAGTTTACCACCTGGTTTGCAGTAGCGCATGCGGGTCAGACAGTTGGTAATAAAACGTAAACGTTCCCAGGATTTTAGTTTTTTATTCCACTTTTTGGGTTCATCGCCAAACATATTGGCCATAAATTCAGGGTATTGATGGCTTTGTAATACGTTTTCAACTTCATGAGCACAAGCTTGTGCTGTGGCTAAATCCCATTGTGGCGGTAATCCAGCATGGATCATGGTGTAGCCTAATTGCTTATCATGGTGTAGCAGGGGGCGGTGACGTAACCAGTGAATTAGCTCATCACGATCAGGCGCCTCCAGAATTTCGTCCAAGGTGTGATTTTTTACTTTTTTATTGCCTTCACAAAGAGCCAGCAAAGTGAGGTCATGGTTGCCCAGAATACTGATTGCGCTGTCTCCAAGGCCCATAATAAAGCGTAAGGTTTCCAGAGATTTATCACCTCGATTAATTAAATCGCCTGCAAACCAGAGAGTATCTTTTTCAGGATCAAAAGCAATTTTTTCAAGTAAAGAGATGAGTGGATCAAAACACCCCTGAATATCACCGATAGCATAGGTGGCCAATGCGCTTTATACCTTCTTTTAGTCAATTAGAAAGGCTAAGATAACACATGATAAGGTTGAGTAGAAAATAAATTTTTCTTTACCTGAATAACACTATAGCCGTTATATTACTGAGTTTATGCAGTGACAAAATAATGATTGAATCAATCTTTCCCCAGGAATTAGAGAATCATAGAGAAAAGACGCTTGAATCTTTTCAGCATTTGGTTCGAGATACGAAACTGGCTGATATCACAAATAGTAGTCTACAACAGTGGCTCAAAGTGATGGTTTGCAGCGATTTTGTAACTCAGCAGTTTACGCGGCACAAAGAGCGTATTATTGATCAATGGTTGTCAGGTAATTATTCACGCGCGATCTCTAAAAATGAAATGGCACAAATATTGGCGCTTGAGTTAGAGTATGTTGATACAGAGGCTCAATTACTTCAGAACTTGAGAAATTTTAGAAATCAGCAAATGGTTCGTATTTGCTATCGTGATATCAATGGTCTGGCAGATTTAAATGAAGTGCTTTTTGAACTGTCCACATTAGCCAATTGTGTGATTAGACAAACCTTGCAATGGTTGGATAAGGCACAACAAAAAGAGTTTGGTAGTGCTTTGGATCCTCAAGGAAAGCCAATGCCTCTCATTGTTATTGGTATGGGTAAGCTCGGTGCCTATGAGCTGAATTTCTCCTCTGATATTGATCTTATTTTTACCTTTGCAGAACATGGTGAAACGGTTAACGGCCCTCGAAGCATCAGCCATAGCGAATATTTTATAAAATTGGGTCAAAGATTAATTAAGGCTTTGAATCAGAAGACATGTGATGGCTTTGTCTTTCGAGTTGATATGCGTTTACGCCCATTTGGCCAAAGTGGCCCATTGGTGGTGACTTATCATGCGCTAGAGGAATATTATGCGCGACATGGCAGAGAGTGGGAGCGATATGCATTAATTAAAGCCAGAGTCATCACGGGGGCTATAGAAGATAAACAGTCCCTGCGCTCATTGCTGAAGCCATTTGTTTATCGTCGCTATATTGATTTTAGTGTTTTTGAGTCTTTACGTGAAATGAAGGCAATGATTGCCCGTGAAGTGAAACAAAAGAAAAAAGAAAACAACGTAAAACTGGGTGCAGGGGGAATCAGAGAAATTGAGTTTTTAGCACAAGCTTTTCAGTTATTACGCGGAGGTAAAGATACTCAACTTCAAGAAAGGCAGGTGCAAAAAGTGCTCAACTACCTTGGTGAACAATCAATTTTACCAGAAGAGGTGGTCACAGAACTGCTTAAAAGTTATGAATTTCTACGCAGAACAGAGCACCGTATTCAGCAAATAAATGATCAGCAAAGTCATAATCTTCCAGAAAATGATTTTCCTCAAGCACGAATTGCCTTTGGTATGGGCTATGACAGCTGGGAAAAATTTTCTGTTCAATTGAAGTCCACTCGTGCTTATGTTCATCAGCATTTTGAACATCTTTTTCAAGTGCCCGCAATCAGTAATAGTGATGCGGATGTTCATTTTGATAAGGCTCTTATTAATGATCATATTATTAAAGCCAGAGGTATTTGGCAAACCAGTGTAAGCGAGGAAAATTCAATAGAAATATTATCTGAGCTGGGCTATGAGGATGGTATGAGCATCCTCAATTTATTGGCTGGTTTTAGAGAATCGCATCGTTATCGAAAAATATCCAAACAAGGTAGTGAGCGCTTGGATAAGCTGATGCCATTGCTTATCAAATCAGTGGCATTAGTCGAGAATAGTGAAAGTGCATTTAAGAGAATCATGACGATCATTGAAAGCGTTTGTCGTCGTTCGGTGTATTTAGTTCTGTTGATAGAAAACCCGCAAGGTCTGAGTCAGTTAGTGAAACTCTGTGCTGCAAGCTCATGGATCACTTGCCTCCTGAGCCGTTATCCAGCCTTATTTGATGAACTTTTGGATCCGAGAGTCTTGTATGCACCCTTGAAAAAAGAACAGTTATTTCAGGAGTTACAGGAGAGTCTCGGTGCGGTTTCAATGAATGATCTTGAGCAACGAATGGAGGTATTACGCTATTTTAAACAGAGCCAAATACTTCGTATTGCTGCTGCCGATGTAGCTGGTGTAATATCTGTAGCGAAAGTGAGTGATTACTTAACATGGCTCTCTGAAGTGATTGTTGATGTTGTTTTACAAACGGCCTGGCATGATTTATTAGTGCGATATGGTCACCCTCAGGGCTCATCTATGGTTCCAGCTATGGTCTCAGATAGAGGCATGGGCTTTGGGCTTATAGGCTTTGGAAAATTGGGTGGTATCGAATTGGGCTATAGTTCTGATCTGGATATGGTCTTTATTTTTTCTGATGCCTTCATTGGGGGTTCTACTGACGCTAAAGGTGCGGATGATAATGGGCTTGGTGCTACTGGCCAGGAAGCTGACAAGAAAGCCGCCCCAAAATGCAAATCAATTGATAACCTTCAATTTTACTCCAAGTTGTCTTTAAGGGTAATGCATATTTTACAAACTCAGACACATTCAGGTATTTTATATGAAGCGGATATGAGGCTTAGGCCCAATGGTAACTCAGGCCTCATTACCAGTAGTCTCAAATCTTTTAGAGAGTATCAATTGCAAAAGGCCTGGGTCTGGGAACATCAAGCCTTGGTTCGAGCTCGATTTATTGGTGGTGATGAGCAATTAATTTCGGAGTTTGAAGCGGTTCGAAAAGAAGTGTTAGGGCAAAGAAGGGACACAACACTGCTGAAAAAAGAAGTCTGTGAAATGCGTGAAAAGATGCGCCAAAGTTTGAGTAAGAAAAGAAAAGGCTACTTTGACATAAAACAAGACTTTGGTGGGCTGGTTGATATTGAATTCATGGTCCAGTATCTGGTGTTAAATCATGCTGCTCAGTACCCTGAATTATTGATTTGGACGGATAATAAGCGGATTTTAGAAAAACTCTCAGAAACGGCACAATTATCGGCATCAGCAGCTCAAGATTTGAACGAATGCTATGCTTTATTTAGAGTACGTTTGCATCAATTAAGTCTTCAGGAAGTTTCAGGTTTCGTCCCTGTGGAGGAATTTCAAAATGAAAGGCAAAAAATTCAAGATCATTGGCACGAGATAATGGAGTGATGCGCAGTCATAGTGTAGAATAGGTCGCTGCGTTTTAGCGCAATATAATTTATATTTTTTATTTTTAGAGGTACTTGCAAGTACCTCTTTAGCCCTTATTTAAAATTGATAGTATAGAGGAGTTCGGTTATGTCGATGGATGACATTGATGGCGTCATCTGGTTTGATGGTAAAATGGTTCCCTGGCGTGATGCCAAAGTTCATGTATTAACACACACATTACATTACGGTATGGGTGTTTTTGAAGGTGAGCGAGCCTATCAAACTGAAAATGGAGCGGCTATTTTCCGCTTGCAAGAACATACTGATCGTCTGTTTCGTTCAGCACATATTTTGAATATGCCAATGCCTTTTGATAAAGAAACCATTAACGAAGCAACCAAAGCGGTTGTCGCTCAGAATAACCTGGATTCAGCTTATATCCGCCCAATGGCTTTTTATGGCAGCGAAGGTATGGGATTGCGAGCGGATAACCTGAAAGTGCATATCATGATTGCTGCATGGCAATGGGGTGCTTACTTGGGGGCTGAAAGTCTGGAAAAAGGGATCCGTATCAGGACTTCCTCATTTACCCGCCATCATGTCAATATCACCATGTGTAAAGCGAAGGCGAATGGTAATTACATGAACTCTATGCTGGCCTTGCAAGAAGCATTAACCGATGGCTATGATGAGGCGCTTTTATTGGATGTCGATGGTTTTGTTGCTGAAGGCAGTGGTGAGAACATCTTTATTGTTCGTAATGATACGATTTTTACACCTGATCTGACGTCGGCACTCGAAGGCATTACACGTGATACACTGTTCACTCTGGCGGCTGAATTGGGCTATGAAGTAAAAGAGAAACGCATTACCCGTGACGAAGTTTATTGTGCAGATGAAGCTTTCTTTACTGGCTCTGCAGCAGAAGTTACTCCCATTCGTGAGTTGGACAATCGCACAATCGGTAATGGTGGACGCGGACCCATCACTGAAAAATTGCAAGCGATGTATTTTGATCAGGTGCATGGGCGTCGTGATTTGTATCCAGAATGGCAAACTTTGGTCAAGTAGCTTTGTTTCTCTCAACTCCTCTTTTCTTCAACACCCAATTCATTTAGGTGTCCTGAGGTAATAAAGAGGAGCTGAAGGCTGAATAAACCAATAGACCTTTAAATAAAGAGAACATTGTTGAGAAGCTGGATTTTTTTAAGGTCTTCTTACTCAACAGGTACACTTAAAAACAGGAACGTTTTATGGCACAAGTAAATGATGCAGATTTATTAACACCAAATACCAGTAATCGTTATGAATTAAAAGATTCCGAATTACCCGCACATTGCCCTATGCCAGGCACCAGTCTTTGGAATTCCCATCCGAAAGTCTATTTGCCCATTAAAGAAAATGGTGGCCTGGCAAAGTGTCCATACTGCGGTGCTGAGTATTTACTAAAAGAGTGAAAACAAGTATCGCTCAAAAAAAGATATTAATCATTGGCCCCTCATGGGTGGGTGATATGGTGATGGCGCAGAGTCTGTTTATCACCCTTAAACAACAAAATCCTGATGTACAAATTGATGTCTTGGCGCCACCATGGAGTAATGCGCTTTTGGAACGCATGCCAGAAGTGTCGGATGTCATTGATATGCCTCTTGGTCATGGCCAATTGCAGTTAAAACTGCGCTATCAGCTGGGTAAATCATTACGCCCAAAGCATTATACTCAAGCCATTTTATTACCGAATTCCTTAAAGTCTGCTCTTGTACCCTTTTGGGCATCAATACCTAAAAGAACAGGTTATATTGGAGAATTTCGTTACGCTTTACTCAATGATTTGCACTCTTTGGATAAGTCAAAACTGACCATGACCGTGCAACGTTTTGTTGCTTTGGCCTATGATTCTGTTGATAAAACGTCAATTGATATCGACAATATCCCTGTTCCATCATTGCAAGTAAAACAAGAAAATGCTCAGTCTGTGTTGGCTGAATTTAAACTCCTTACTGACAAGCCCGTTTTAGCGCTGTGTCCTGGAGCAGAGTATGGTCCTGCGAAACAGTGGCCCGCTCGACATTATGCTGCATTGGCAAAGGAAAAAATCCAACAAGGTTGGCAAGTCTGGATCTTTGGCTCGCAAAAAGATCATGAAATAGCAGAAAAAATTAATCAGCTAATTGAACATCAAGGTGTTAATTTATGCGGTAAAACTCAACTGGCACAAGCCATTGACTTAATGTCATTGAGTAAAACTGTGGTCAGTAATGATTCAGGATTAATGCATATGGGAGCGGCTTTAGGCATCCCTGTTGTTGGTATCTATGGTTCCAGTGATCCTGAATTTACACCACCGCTAGGTAAAAACAGTGCCATGCAAAGTCTTAATCTGGATTGTAGCCCTTGTTTTAAGCGCATTTGTCCTTTGGGGCATACGCACTGTCTGGAAAATCTTGAACCTGAAGTTGTCATGAAAACTCTTGATAAGTTACTGCTCCCATTAGACGAAGGCACAGAGGATACTTCAGATTGAAGAAGATTCTGATCATCAAGACCTCATCTCTAGGTGATGTGATACATACTCTGCCAGCATTAACCGATGCAAAAAAAGCACTGGGTGATGTTCAGTTTGATTGGGTAGTGGAAGAAAACTTTGCTGAAATTCCTGCATGGCATCCAGAGGTTAAAACTATTATCCCTGTTGCCATAAGACGCTGGCGCAAACACATTATAAAAACGCTCGTTTCTGGAGAATGGAAACGTTTTAAGCAACAATTACAACAGGAACAATATGACTATGTCATTGATGCTCAAGGCCTGTTGAAAAGTGCCTTGATTACCCGTCTTGCCCATGGCAAAAGCTATGGCTTAGATAATAACTCAGCCAGAGAATCTATGGCATCACGTTTTTATCAATGCCCTCAGACTATTGACAAACAACAGCATGCCGTTGAGCGTATTCGTCAGTTGTTTGCAAAAGTTTTGGGCTATGAGTTGGATGGTTTGTCTCTTGACTATGGTATAAAAAAGGGTATAAAAAAGGCTATAAAAGAAGGTATAAGAAAGGATATAAGTGAGGGTGTTGAGGATCACCATGCAAAGATTTTATTTTTGCATGGTACAACATGGGAAACAAAACATTGGCCAGAGACCTATTGGTTCAAATTAGCCGAGGAATTGATCGGCCAAGATTGTAGCATTGTATTGCCCTGGGGTGATGACTCAGAATATCAAAGAGCGTTACGGATAAAAAAACAGTGTAAAGAAAACGTTCACGTTTTAGTGCTGAATAAAATGAGTCTTAATGAATTAGTTAAGACAATTATGACCGTTGATGCAGTCGTTGCTGTGGATACAGGTCTTGCGCATTTATCCGCAGCCTTAGATAAACCCACAGTTGCATTGTATGGGCCTACAAGCCCAGGTTTGACTGGAACCTATGGCAATAATCAATTACACCTGAAGGCTGAATTATCGTGTGCTCCTTGTTTTAAGAAAAAATGTGATAAAACAGATGCTCTTATTGCTCCAGAATGTTTTGGAAAATTAAACCCTCAACAGGTAATTGAGTCATTAAATCAGTTGTTAAGGGCTTCGGATATCAATAATTAAAGTAGATAATCAATGAAACTAGCTTTTGCACTTTTTAAATATTTTCCCTATGGTGGATTGGAACGTGATTTTTTGCGAATTGCAAAAGAATGTCAATTACGTGGCCATGAAATTTTTGTATACAGTTTCATCTGGGAAGGCGAAGTACCTGAAGGCTTTAATTTAACCATAATACCTGTAACAGGTTTTACCAATCATCAGCGTATTAGCGATTTTTCAGAGAAATTGTCCGAGTGTTTACTTAAAGAAAAATACGATCTAGTGATTGGTTTTAACAAAATGAAAGATTTGGATCTCTATTATGCTGCCGATCCTTGTTATGAAGCTAAAGTCAGAGAGCAGCATGGTAAATTATATCGTTTAGGTAATCGATACAAAGTCTTTCAGTCAATGGAAGAAGCAGTTTTTGCTGTCGATAAAAATGTGGAGCTGCTGTTTATTTCTGAAATTCAAATGGAAAATTTCAAAAAGATTTATCATACTCCAGCTGAACGTTTTCATTCCTTGCCTCCTGGCGTCGATAGATCACGAATTCGACCAGACAATGCGGATGAAATTCGAGCAAGAGTCCGTCACAGTTTAGACCTAAAAGATGATGATAAATTATTACTAATGATTGGCACGGGTTATAAGCGCAAAGGCGTCGATAGAGCGATGGAAGCTCTGGCCAGTTTGCCTGAGCCATTAAGAAGTAAAACATTTCTTCTGGTTGCAGGTGAAGATAAATTAAAGAAATATAAAGCGCTTGCAAAAAAACTGGGCATAGAAAATCAGATACATTTGCCTGGAGCAAGAGATGATGTGCCTGAGCTGTTGCTGGCCACAGACTTATTTATGCATCCTGCGCGTCATGAAAATACGGGTACGGTTTTATTAGAAGCCATCGCAGCAGGTATTCCTCAAATCATCAGTGGTGTCTGTGGATATGCGTTTCATATTGAAAATGCACAAGCAGGAAAAGTGCTTTCAGAGCCCTTTCAACAAGCAGATTATAATCTGCAATTACTGGCCATGCTGACTTCAGATGAATGGCAGCAATGGCAAGACAATGCCTTACACTATATGCGTAATAGCGATATATTCAGTATGCCTGATAAAGTCTCGGATATCATCGAAGAAACAGGTGCAAAGCGATCGATTGCTAACGTCTATCATTCTTCACAGTCACGTGAATAATTAGACTAACATGAATGCGTCAGCCGATAATCTTACCTTAGAGAAGTTGCAAGCCATTAAGTATCAACTGACTTCACCGATTCAGTTAAACTTTGATGGACAAACGATTCAATGTATCGAGATGATTCGTGTTGTGCCTGGAAAAAGAATTGTTTTTCTTGGACGTTTGTCAAATAGTGATTCACTATCGAGTGAACACTCGACAGAAAATGTCATAATTAAAACCTTTATTCATCCATCCAGAGCAAAAAAGCATTGGTCAAGAGAGCATTCTGGAGCGGATTTACTCAACAATCATCAAATTTTAACACCGGATTTAATAGCATATGGTTTGTCTGAAGAGGGCGTCTTTTTTTTAGTATTTCGGTTTATCAAAGGGCAAAATCTGGCGGCATTCTGGAAAGAAAGTAACACACTGGAAAGAGAACAAAAACTAAAAATACTGATGCCCGTTTTAGAAAAGCACCATAGCTCGGGTTTAGCACATCAAGATTTACATTATGCCAATTTTTTGTTGGGGGATGATGATGCTGTTTATACTTTAGATGGTGAAGAGGTCAAAGACTATGGCGCATCACTGACAAAGAAAGTGCGCTTAAAAAATTTGGCGCTGTTTTTGGCACAAACTTTTGATTTGACTCAGGCCAGCTGTCTTTCTTTATTAAATGAATACATTGCTTTCACACCATTTAGCCTAAAAGCACACGAGCATACTCGGTTCTGGCTGTGGATAAAAGAGTATCAGCAGGCACGCATTGATCAGTATTTAAAAAAAATCTTAAGAGAATGTACTGAAGTTGTCTATGATAAAAAGAAACGTGGATATACGCTATGTAGACGAGAATATAAAAGTCAGGCCATTCAACAATTATTGGCTCAGCCAGAACATTTTTTTCAAAACGAAGACTCTGCTTTTTTGAAGCAAGGAAACACCTGCACGGTGAAGTCTGTTATCGTTGATAATAAACCCTATGTCATCAAGCGCTATAATCCTAAGGGTGTTACTTATGAATTAAAACATAAGGGACAAATTTCACGAGCCAGGAAATCCTGGATGAATGCGCATTTACTGCGTTTTATGGGGATTTTAACACCAGAGCCCGTTGCTTTAATTGAGCAGACACCAGCCCTGGGGCAACGCTGCAGTTATTTTATCTGCCAATTTCAGGCAGGACAGAGCAGTTGGGACTTTTTTTGCGATGAGACGTTTTGCGACGAGAAGCTTTCTGACAAGACGTTATACCAGGAAAAAACTAAGGTAGCTGATAAGCTTATTGCAACTTTAAAACAACTTTGTGACTATCGTATTACTCATGGTGATTTGAAAGGCAGTAATTTTTTGATTAATGATAATCAGGTCTGGGTGTTGGATCTGGATGCTTTAACTCAACATCAGTTGAACTGGCGATTTAAGAAAAACTGGCAGCGTGACAAGCGACGTTTCCTTAAAAATTGGGATAAGAAAGACTGTTATAAACCCTGGAAACTGTATTTTAATCAAACATTCTTATAAACCGTTATAATAAAAACATGCAGCTAGAATTAACTCAACCATTTATACAGCAATGGCAAAATAAAGATCCCTTTATTGAAGCAGAAAAACTTCAAGGAGAAGTCTTTCGTGCCCTGGAAGCACGCAAAACATTGCGCTTCACATTGGGTGAAAGCAGTTACTTTATAAAAATTCATCGGGGTGTAGGCTGGTTTGAAATTATTGAGAATTTGATCCGCTTGCGTTTACCTGTGCTGGGTGCTGCCAATGAATATTTTGCCATAAAAAAGTTGGAAAAACTTCATATTGAGACAATGAAAATTGTGGCTTATGCTAAGAAGGGAATAAATCCAGCACGTCAGCAATCCTTTATTATTACTGAAGATTTAATCAACACCATTAGTCTGGAAGATTTTTGTCTGGACTGGAAAAACAATACACCTGATTTTTCCCTGAAATTGGCCTTAATCTCTCAACTGGCTCATGTCAGCCGCACACTGCATCAAAATGGTGTGAACCATAGAGATTACTATATTTGCCATTTTCTGCTGGATTTAAACAGTCTTGAACAATTCAACAGTCTTGA
>JADGEK010000061.1:13405-26489 GCA_016744395.1 Gammaproteobacteria bacterium
ATACTCTGAAAATTTCACTGATTGATTTGCATCGAGCCCAACTGCGTTCACAAACTCCCGAACGCTGGCTTGCAAAAGACATTGCCAGTCTGTATTTTTCAGCGATGGATATTGGTTTAACACAGCGTGACTTTTTTCGCTTTATGAAACTATATCATGGCTGCAGTCTTCGAGATTGTTTGTCTAAACATCTTATTTTCTGGAATCGAATTGAATCGCAAGGCCAGAAATTATGGCAAAGGAAGCAGCGAAAAGGGGATGCGATTTAATCGTGTTGGACGAATATGATTTTTAATGCCTTAAAAAACTGGATTTTCCCCAAAAAAATTAATTGGACTGTTGTTTCTGAGTATCAGCAAAGCAAACTGGGTAAGTTGCTCAAGAACTTTGATGATGCCTATTCTTTTGAAGGTGAATACATTGATGTTAAAGTATTTAAAATCTCTGTTGAAGGTAAAAACTATTACCTGAAAAAATATAACCTGTTTAAAAGAGTCATTCCTCGGTATATCAGTTTTAGCAAAGTAAAAACT
This sequence comes from Gammaproteobacteria bacterium, assembly GCA_016744395.1. GTDB lineage: Bacteria > Pseudomonadota > Gammaproteobacteria > GRL18 > GRL18 > GRL18. The sequence continues at coordinate 13,939 of JADGEK010000061.1, forward strand.
GAATGGGAAAACTTATTATTTTTTAAGCAACTCGGGATTCCAGCAGCTAAATTAGTGGCCTATGGACAGGAAACGAGTGGAAGAGTGGTGCATCGAGGCGTCCTGATCACGGAAGAATTAATCAATTGTCAGGATTTAAGCGTGGTAGCTGATAATTTTAAGCATTTATTAAAAAATCCAGATTGGGTCAAAAAAGTAAGCCACCAAGTTGCTGGAGTTGCCAGAATACTGCATGAACAGGGCTTTGCTCATAATGATTTTAAGTGGCGCAACATTATGGTTGATATTGAAGCTGACTATCCACACATTTATCTCATCGATTGCCCTGCAGGAATGAAGTGGTATAGACCCTTTTTACAATACCGAATTATTAAAGATTTAGCCTGTTTGGACAAACGGGCAAAATATGAGTTGTCTAAAACTCAAAGACTGGCTTTTTATAAAGAGTATGCTCAGTGTGATAAATTGACATTGAAAGATAAAAAACGCATACGTCAAATCACCCAATTTTTCCATGATAGAGAGTAAATGGAACCTGAGATACAGTTCAGGCTGGAAAAAGGCTAAAGTCCTGTTGTAGAAATGTCATGAACCTATTTATATTGAATCAGGTCAAGAGTTAAAGCGGAAATAGTGTGAGACAAGAATATTACAATACATCAGAGTTTAAAGAACTCCTTAAGTTCAATCAATTGGATTCATTTGAAACGATTTGGACACTCGAAACGGAATGGTTCGAGCCACCTAATTATCGCAGGGATGGGTGGAGTGGTGTTATCAAATACCAATTGAAAGAAGTATCAGGAAAACACATCTGGGTTTTCATCAAACGTCAGGAAAATCATAATTGTAAAACCATTATGCACCCGATTAACGGTGTCCCAACTTTTAGAAGAGAATTTGAAAATATTCAGAGTTTATCAAAAAAAAATATCCCCTCTCTGAAGGCTCTTTACTACAATGAGCGAACACAAGTTGATGCGACTCAAGCCATTCTTATCACTTTATCATTGGAAGGTTACCAGAGCTTTGAGCAATACTGTAGCAATTGCACCTCGATAGAACAACGTTCTGAGGTCATGTCTCGAGCGGGTTCTTTAATACGAAAGCTCCATGATTCTCATTATCGACATAATTGTTTATATGCAAAACATCTCTTTGTAAAAACGGATGACAGCAATGTGGATGTCAAGCTGATTGATTTAGAGAAATTAAAATGGCTGCCATTTTACAGCCAAATAAGGCGAAATGATTTGTCTCGAATTGTCCGTAGAGGGGAGCCAATGACACTCAATGATCTGAGTATAATGCTGAAAAGTTACTATAAAACAGGAAAAAATCTGCAAAATAGTTCTGTTGCAAAGGAGCTTGATGAGCTGCTGGATAAGCAACAACGGTATCGTTAAAAATTCAGTCATACTGACTAAACAGCTGTTCCTAAATGATGAACACTAAGTATAAGAACTGGCTACCGATTATTTTGTGATTTGACGGAGTCCGAGCAAAATAATCGGTAGCCAGTTCTTATATGGATTTCCTTTGCAATTGTTCATAGTTTAGGAACAGCTATTTAGCGGAACTTACGGATTAATGCACTAGGACTGTTGCTGGAATATTGTTAAAATGCCCATTCTATTCAGATAAATGAATTCAGATAAATGAATTCGGAAAAAAGCGAAGGAACTTCTTGTGCCACTAATCACTCTTGGATTATCAGGTTCTCTTAACCACGATCCCTCTGCTGCATTGTTTATTGACGGCAAGCTTGTCGCAGCTGTTGAGGAAGAACGTTTTTTAAGAGATAAACATGCAAAAGGTAAAATGCCGATTGAATCCACTCGGTTTTGCCTGGAATATGCGGGAATAAAACCTGAGCAGATTGATATTGTTGCCGTGCCGTATGCTGAAATTGACCTGTCAACCCCTGCTCGTTGGCACTATGCCAAGCGTTATTGGTATGCACCTGATCGAGCTCTGGATGCCTTGTTCAATGGCAACCGTCGTTATCATCGTTATGTTGGTTATGTGAAAGAAATGTGTGAAACAGTGGGTATCGACTGGTCAAAAATCCAGTTTAAACCTGTTGAGCATCATTTAGCCCATGCCAGTAGCGCCTATCATTTATCGGGCTTTAAAGAAAAAACGGCTATTATGGGCATTGATGGGAAGGGTGAATATGCCACGACCTTTTTTGGTTATGGTGAGAAGGGTAAGATTCATAAAATTAAAGAATTTTATGATCCAGATTCTCTAGGCGGTGTTTACGGTGCTTTGACTGAATTTTTGGGTTTTGAAATGCTGGACGGTGAATTCAAAGTAATGGGCATGGCACCTTATGGTGATCCTGATAAATATGATTTTTCCCGCTTAATTACACTTGAAGAGAAAGCTGATGGACTGGATTTCAGGGTCAATACCGATCTTATCAATGTGATCGGGATGCGTCGCTATAAAGATGTTAATGGCAAAGGCTATTACTTCTCTCGAAAACTGATTGACTGGCTTGGTCCTAAGCGACAAGGTGATGAAATTGATGATCCCTATATTGACTATGCGGCTTCGATTCAGAAATTATTTGAAGATGTGTCGCTCAAGCTCATGGACTACTATCTGGGCGACATCATTAAAGAAACGGGCAAAATTGCCTTTGCAGGTGGTTCCGCGTTGAACGTTAAACTTAACCAAAAAATTGTTGCTCGTGATGATGTGCAAGAATTGTTTGTTCAACCTGCAGCTTCTGATGCAGGCACTGCCATTGGTGCGGCATCTTATGCCATTGCAGAGCGTGGCATTGAACTGGAAAAAATGGAACATGTTTTTCTGGGACCTGAATTTAGCAATGAAGAGTGCATTGCCGCTTGTGAAAAATATCATATTGATTATAAGCAAGAAGTTAAATTTGAACAAATCAGTGATGTACCCAAACAGATCGCTCAAATACTGGCTGATGGTAACCCTGTTTCATGGTTCCAAGGGCGTATGGAATTTGGCCCCAGGGCACTAGGAGGTCGTAGTATTTTAGGTTGCCCGAGTATTGAAGGAGTGGCTGATCGAATTAATGAACAGATTAAGTTTCGTGAACGCTGGCGTCCTTTTTGCCCCAGCATGTTGGATACGGTTGCACCTGTGATGCTTAAAACTGATCATCCTGCACCTTTTATGACATTTACCTTTGAAGTGAATGAAGGCTGGGCTGAGCGAGTACCAGAAGTGGTTCATGAAGATGGTACGGCACGAGCACACACGGTTAAAGAGCATATTAATCCGCGCTATTATGCTTTAATTAAAGAAGTTGAAGTCTTAACGGGTAATGGTGTGGTCTTAAATACATCACTTAACCGCCGTGGTGAACCTGTAGTCTGTACACCAGAAGATGCACTGATTATGTTTTATGGTTCGGATTTACAATACCTGATCATGCAAGACATTCTGGTGACTAAATAAGTATTTCTTTTAACTCTTAGCTTTACCTTCCCTTTCTTTAGAAGGGGGACTGAGGGGTTGCGAACATGACCGCACAAAAATACGTACTACACCTCTGTCACGACTATTCGATCCCATTTCTCGATGTCGCCAGACAATACGCCAGTCTTTTCAAGGACACAGAATACAAAGTCATTACAGCATACTTAGTTGGTGAAAAAGATCAACAGGTCGTAGACTACACAGATTCAGATGAAGTGTTATTTCTTAGTAACCGTTCAGGCGAACTTAAAGGCTTGAAACGCAAACAAATTCAACAAATAAAACAACTTTGCTCACAATATGACTTTCAGTTTGCTATCGGTCACCGCTATCAGGCAATCTATATTTTACGGCATATAAAGGATCTACCCGTCATCGGTGTCAACCACTCCTTTGGAAAATTAAAACGTTTTACACGTCGTTTATTTCTTAATATGCATAAGAAAAATCTCTATTTACTTGGAGTTTCTAATGCCATTCGTGATGAAATGAGAGCCTCACTGCCCAATTTTTCTAGAGAACATATACTGACTTTGTACAACCGAATTAATGTGGACGATGTACTGAAAAAACAACTGAGTCGCTCAGATGCCAGAAAGCATCTTGGTCTTTCTTGTGACCAATATGTCTTTGCCAATGTGGGGCGTTTACACCCCGATAAAGATCAAAAAACACTGATCAATGCATTTGCAAAAGCAGCCCCTAAATTGCCAGATACTCAATTGGTTATTCTAGGAAAAGGAAGGCTTGAGCAAGACTTGAAAGATCAGGTCAAGCAACTACAATTGGAAGATCGTGTTTTATTTCTTGGTCTGGTTCCTGATGCTGTTAATTATTTCAGAGCGTTTGATGGTTTTGTATTAAGTTCAGATTTTGAGCCCTTTGGCATGGTGTTACTTGAATCTATCATTGCTGACGTACCTGTTATTGCCACCAATGTGGGGGGGGCAAAAGAAGTAATAAAAACCAGGCAGTGGTTATTTGAAATTGGAAATGTGAAACAACTTGAGCAACTGATGGTGGCTCTTTACAATCAGGATGAGAAACAGTGTAAAGACATCAATACCGAAAATAAACAGTGGATGATGCAGCATTTCACGGATGAAGCGGTAAAAGAGTCTTTTTGGTCACTTCCTTTTATAAAAAATATTTCATGAAATCATTAAAAATTGCTTTTCTACCACAGCAACGTCCAGGGGATGGTGTTAGCCTTGCCTTATTTAATGAATATAATCAAAACAATCAGTCAAAACAAATTTTCTCAATATGTCCATGATTTTCCAGGGCATCATTAACATCAATGTATTGCCATTCATCCACTTTTATTTTATAGGGAAACCACTTGTTGTCCGGCCAACCAAGATTATATTTAGGGGCAATCACGACTTTGTCTTCAATGCTATTTAACCAGCCACCCCACCAGGAAAATGTGCTGTTAGCGAGAATGCTATACTTGCATCGCGCCAATAAGAACATATCAACCACTGCAGGGTTGCCACGAGAAACATAGCGATTCGGTATTTCTTTGAAAACAGTTTCGGCAAAATCCGGATCATCACTGATAATGATATAAAAGAGATCATCAGGTAGATTTTTTAATGCTTCCTGATAATAAGCAATGGGCATAATCCAGCCTAAACCATCTGCCTTTTCAACCATGTCTTTGTAATCAGAACGACGAACATGAATACAGCATCTTTTTTCTTTTGCAATAGGAAGCTCTGCTTCAATCTGTTTTACTCTATCCAGAAATTGTTTACGGGGTGTATACCACTTTAAGATGTTTTTACGGTTATGTTTAAAATAGTCTTCAGACTGAAATGTACCTTGAATCGTATAACCATCAGCAATTTCAAAAAAGGCAGGGGTAAAGAGCTCATGTAGTTTGGTTGGACTGAATGCTGTTTGTTCAAAGCGAAATAATTTTTTTCTGGAACCTGGCGTGATTTCATAGATAAAACGCTGAAATTTTAAAGACCACTTTGTTTCACCTGAGAGTTCAAAATCTGCAAATAATGAGCCTTTTTTTCCCCCGCGAAAACAAAATTTATAGCCTTTTTCATCAGCCAGTGTTTTACAAGCCGCATATTGGAACATGTTGTTTCCAGTTTGGGCATTCAGTTTAAGCATTAACATCGGTTTATCTTTTCAGGTTGAAATTAATCAGTGGCTATAATGGATAATTTAAGTTCATCCATTTTTTCATTCATTTGCACAATGGGAAAATCTTCTTGATGGTTCGAAATTGAAAGCAAACAATCGGTAATGTATTCAATGGAATCTTGCTGGTATTCTAAATGGTATTTAGCAAATTTTGTTGCTTGTGACACGTAATAAGAATAGTCATTAAGCATCGTATTGATATTGGATTGGAGTTGTTCAGGATTTGTGGCTCGTGGTAAATAGAATTTTTCAAGATCTAATTCATCACCCAGCTCATCCATATTGTTTGGGCACACTAAAAGCGATGGTCTGCTTAATAATGCAGAGTCTATGACAGCGTTAGTGTATATGCTGAGTGTGATGGATATATTGCTAAGACAGTGTATTAGTTTTTCGGTTGCATCAAGAACAACAATATTGTTAATGCTTTGAGCTGCTTTTTTCCAATAGTCGGACTTGCTTCTTGGGTGTGGTTTAATGTAAAGCGTATAATCTGAATTTTGTTCAGCCCAGTCTTTCATAATGCCGTATATTGCCTGATAAGGCTCTTTCTTTTCTAAATCAGGATAAATGCCAAATAATAAAATATTATTACTGGCTTCATTTTCTTTAAGGTGAAAGTCTTTGTTGGAGAAATAAGGGCCTGTTAACACGGCTTTGGTTGAGCCATAACGAACCTGACGATTCATTATTTTATCCAATGAGCTGGTTCCGTATAAAAAATAATAATCATAGTCAATCATACTGAATCGACCGAAATTATCTGTCGCGACACAGTGGGCCATGTGTACTAACTTACCATAAGGTTGGTTGGCTTCTTTTAATAGGGATGAGTAGATTGAGCCATTTCGATCCGTAATGATAATTTTTGCACGATAGGTGTCGACAACATGCTGAATGTAACTGGCATTAAATAAATATTTAAAAGGGATACTGTACTTGTATCGGGTCAACAAGCCTTTTTTTAAAATGATAGATGGTCTTTGCTGTGCATCTTCTAGAACTGTGAGGCCTTTATTTCTTAATTCAGCAATTAAGGGATCCCTTAAGCGAAGGGCTTTGGATTTTTCAGAAGCATGCAAAAAAAGAATATCACAGTATTGAGGGTGTTTCGGGTCTTTAGCAATCCACTTCGTTGTAATTAACAAGGTAAAAAAACTGTAGAGATAATTACGTAGTGGCTCGATAATCCGTTTGGAAAATTTTAATTTTCCTTTTTTCTTGTGTGAGGTGCGTAGGGCCGATTTACGCATATTATTTTGCCAGTAAAAGTACTCTTCGTACTTTTTTATTTTCTCTTTATCCATTCGAGGATGTTACAACAAAAGCATTTTTTTCACAATCTTATCAACGTCAGAGGGTATATCGACAGCCAAAGAGCCCTGTTCTACTTCGACCATTTTGACCTTAACACCTTCTTCAAGAAATCTTAAAATTTCAATGTCTTCGACTTGTTCCAGGGGTGTTTTTTCTGTTGCAGCATAAAAACTTTCAAGATGTTCTTTAGAAAAAGCATAAATACACACTTGCTTATAGGCAAAGTGAAATTGTCCGTCTTTTGAAAGAGGCACGCCTGAACGACTCATATAAAGTAGGGAACCTTTTTTATCACAGACCACCTTTGGGATATTGAGCGATTCAAACTCTTCCTGAGAGTTGATTTTACACATGGCGTTAATCACTTGGCCTGGATTACGGATGTATTCATCGATGACAGAGCGAATGTCATTAGGATTGATGAGAGGTTCATCTCCCTGAACATTAATAATGAAATCACAATCCAACTGTTGATTGGCTTCAGCAAGACGATCAGTCCCTGTTAAACAAGTGTCTGAGGTGATAATGGTCTGACCTCCAAAATCCTTGACAGCAACTGCAATTTTATTATCATCAGTGGCAATATAGACTTTATCTGCGCCCACTGCTTCGCAACACAATTGCCAAACATGTTGAATCATTGGTTTTCCACAGATCTCAACCAATGGTTTTCCAGGAAAACGGGATGATTTATAACGTGCAGGAATAATGACTGCATACTTAAGGTCAGGCTGCTGAGCTGAGTTATTACTAATATTCATAAAAACGGGAACCTAAAAAGAATGAATGACTGGAAAGTGATGAGTTTTTGACATTTCTAACATGGTTTCTTTCACGTTTGAATAAGGTGAATAGAAGATAAAATCGATGGCATTAGCTGTGGCTGCCTGATAATCCGCAACTGCATCGCCCACAAATAAAATGTTCTGCCCAGGATGTTGGACAATGATGCTTTTAACATTGTTTGATTTTGTCTCAGGACTGCCAAAAATACCTTTAAAATACTGGCTGAGTTGTCTTTTTTCAAAAGTGCGAATTAATTGTGCTTCTTCTGAGCCTGATGCGACATAAAGTGGTTTGTTTTTTAATGAGTCTAACAATGCAAAAGCACCCTCGGTCATGGGGACTTTTAGATATTCATCTTCAACGGCTTGTGAATAATGAGCCAGAATGCTTTTTTGTAAATCAATGCTTTGCTGCCCTTGAAGCCCATGAAGCGTTTCTACAAAATATTGGCAATGATATTGACGGCTTTTGCCAAAATTATTTAAAAATGTATTGATTGCAGTATCAATTAAATCATTGGGGTATTGAGCATTTCTAAGTGCATTGCCCATTGCGGTTATTTTCATTGAATTAGAGTCTAAAATAACGCCATCACAATCAAAAATAATGACATCATATGGACTAAAGCATGGCATAAACAGAACCTTTACTGATAGGGTAAGTCGTTGGTGTAATTGCGGTGATACTAACCGTTTGTTCATTTTCCTGCATGAGTTGGAATAAGGTAATCATTTCCTGCTGGCGTTTGTCATTGGCATCATAACCATCAAAGCCCGCAAGAAAAATTTGTTCAGCTTGTCCCATAATGGCGACTGATAGCGCATAGGAAATGGTTAAGTCATAAGGAATAATGCAAGAATCTATACTGGCTTTGAACGTATTGTGTTCTATTTTGACGCCATAGTTGATTGAGTTAGGCAATGAATTTAACTGATGAATTTCATCGTCTTTAAAGCGGTGCTTTGGATAAATCAGTGGTTTATTCAATTGTTGATAATGACTGAAATCCGATAAAAATTTTAAATTATGAGAAATACAGAAATAATCAAATAAGCTTTCATGAATTTTATCAACCAGATTAATACCAATAACGATGGGCTGATATTTTTCAATATAAAGTTCTAATGCACGTTTGTGCTGTTCAGTGCCTGGGGCATTGGCAATAATTAATACATCACGATTTTTAAATAGAGGGGGTAATTTCTGTCCCCTTGCTTCATTATTTGAGTTACTAAGAGAAAGGGCTGTTTCCAGGAGTTTGCCATCATATTTATTGGTGCCGCCTTCTTCAATTAAAAACTTAATGGAACCCACCAGCTCTTCTTTGCCTAAATGGCTATTTGAGAGCATGTTCTGGATGTAAGTTGGGTGGACATTATGCTGTGCACCTAGAAAATAGAGTAGGTGGTCACCCCAGCCATATTGTTTCTTTAATGACTCAAATCGTTGAATGACCAGCTCATAGACTGGAAAGGGATCAAATTTATCTTTTGCATTCCCTAAACTGGACAATAGTTTTTCTGTGGCTGTATTTCCTGCACCACGTCCCATACCTGTCACCGTTGAGTCAATCCATTCAACCCCTTCTCCAATGGCAAGTAAACTATTATCCAAAGCTCGGCCCATATTGTTATGGGTATGTATGCCCAGTTCATTATGCCATTCACAGCGTAGTGCTCTAATAATTCGTTTGACTTCATGAGCATCCATATTACCCAATGAATCCGCAAAATAGAGTACATCCACCACCTTCCATGAGGCAATTTTCTGAGCTTTTTCTGTGATCAGTTCAGAGGCTTTGCCACTGGCCTGCATCAAGTTAAAACCTACGGTATAACCCAGCTCTTTTAATGCCACGGCAATGGCTTTTGATGCTGCCACTTCCTGAAAATAGGCCGCAATTCGGATTAATGTGATTTTACTGTCTTTTTTAGGGACAAATAACTGGTGAATCGCATCATGAATGCTCATCTCAGATGACAATATGCTTTTTGCGTCCACCATGATGCCATAACGGATATTTTCGGGCAGTGATAAAGAATTTAAGTAAGCTTCTGAGGTGTATGCAAAAGCCCCAAGAAAGGTTGTTTTAGGAAAATTTCTTAAACCCAGCTCAATATCCGTAATTCCTGATTGACTGATTGCTTGTAAGTAGTCATTGACCAGCTCCTCAGAAAAATCCCATGAATTGTAATAGCCGCCATCACGTAGAGTGCAATCAAGTATTTTCAATGAAGCTTCCTGTAAATTGAGTGACTGAGATGAAATAAATTATGTCATAATACCGTTATTCTACAAAAACAACCAGATGAAATGAAGAGAAGTAAACAATGATGATGTTGCCATTAAGTGACACTTTCCAGCAAATGAAAACCTATCAGAAAGTTGCTTCTATCATCTTATTTGCAGGCATGCTTTGTTTTCTGACGGGGTTTTTCTGGCAGGTCAAATACTCGCGTTTACACACATTGTATTTTATTTTGGTTGTCTTGCCTTCATTAGTCTTAATTCCACTTTTTATTAAAGAACAATTGCATAAAAATAATCTGTTTATAATAATTGCTCTTTTTTGTCTCTATTCACTCATGTCCGTCTTTTGGGTTGAAGATTATCAAGTCTCTTTGTTCATCACTTATTTAAAAAGAGTCCTTACTCTGCTGATTCTTTTCTATGCAGTCTACCATATGATCTTACATTTCCCTGTCAGTAAAAAATTGATTTTTTTTCTATTGATGCTTAGTGGTTTGGGTTTGGTTATTTTTTCGTTTGTTGATAATCAAAAAGACTCTACTGGGCGTTTACAACTCTGGGGAGGACTCAATGATGTGATTTCCAGTGCGACTGTTTACGGTGTGTTGTTTTTACTGGTTGCAAGAGCTTATCTTATTGAAAAAAATCACTATCTAATGGTTCTGTATTTGGTTTTGTCACTTCTTTTTCTGGCTGAAATTCTGTTGACACAAAGTCGGGGACCAGAATTAGCGCTGCTGTTATCCACACCACTTATTTTTTTAGTTGTAAAACCATTAGGTTATCGACGTATTTATTATCCTTTAGCATTCATCGTGTTGTGTGGTACGGGTGTTTTGGTTTTTTCAGACATGATTAGTAATATACTCTCACGTGAGTTCAGCCTGTCTTATCGAGATATCATCTGGAAAGATTCAATCAACTTATCTTTTGAGAAGCCCTGGTTTGGCTATGGGCTGGGCCATTCATTTGAGTTTTTTTTACCAGGTCTTGAAAGGACCAATTGGGTGAGTAGTACTGTTTCGCACAGTCATAACTTTATTTTATCGACCTGGTTACATTCAGGTGTCCTTGGCGTGTTGCTCATTATCTCTATTATTTACCAAGCTTTGAAGCTGTGTTGGCTTGATAAAAAAGAACATTTTGCAATTTTAGGCATCATAATGATTTTTGGTGTGCTTTGCCTGCTCACAAATGGTTCTTACCCCATTTCAAGGCCTAATGAGCGCTGGTTTGTGTTCTGGATCCCCTTAGCCTTTATTGTTGCTAATTCAATAGTGACTGAAAAAAAGAAGTCCTAGGAAAGGACTATCTTTTTTTTTTAAGTTCAGTACAGAGTTTTAAAAATTTATCGCTAAAGCTGGGTGTGTTGCCTTTATAAGCAGCAAGATAGGCATCTTCAATTATGGTTGAATTATAAACAAAGTTAATGTCTTCTTTGATTCTAAAAAAATGCTTCATGTTTCTCAGACGTTTATATTTCCCCAAAGAGAAGCGACTGATTGTCATATCAGAAATATCAATCAGGCCAAACTGTTTATCAGGCGTATAAATAATATTGCCAAAATGAGCGGAGCGAAAAAACACACCTTTTGAGTGAATCTGGGCTAAAAACTCCCCCAAGCGAGCTAAAAAGACCTCATCTTCAGGGTTTGAGTGCAAATACTCTCTGACCATAATGCCTTCCAATTGTTGGTAATGAATGGCAGTACGCTTAATGCTTTTAATTTTATATAAATCAATCAGATTAACGGTTGGTATATTAAGTTGCTGTAATTTACGGGCGTTATTGGCAAAGCGACGTGCGGGTGAGTAAATGACAGCCTGAGAAATCAAACGTTTCACTCTGAATAATTTGATAATAGTGTGGTCCGTCAGCTCCAGAACCTTTTTGCCAAATTCATCGTCGGCTAAAACCGTAGAATCTTGAGTGAGATGATTAAATGTGTCGAGAGTAAGATTTTTCATTTATCGCTATCATTATATATTGCATTATCAAGTATTTGACTGATCTTAGCTAAAGCTTAGAAATATCAAAGGCTTAATTATCACATAATTTGTGTAAAAGAATCTACTAAATGCTGAGTTCATGTGGAAGATGCTTTATTAATATTCTCAAATTTATAGTAGAGGTATTACATGCAACGTTTCTACCGTCGATGATAGTAATTCTTAGTAAAATGAAAAACATGCACTGTGGATTTTAGTTACTAATAAAGCCTACACTCCTGTACTGAAAAATCTGACAAAGCTTACCTCCATTGACTGACAGATCAGCTTCTGTCTTTTCCGTAAAATGCTTCATCAGAACTTAGGCAATGGTCCTAAGAAACAACAAAAGAAACTCATTTTAAGGAAAAAATAATGAAAGCTATCAAATATGGACTTAATGCATTATTACTGACATTAGCACTGATCTTCTCTTCAATTTCCATTGCTCAAGAAGTGAATATCAATACAGCTGATGCCCAAAGTATCGCCAGTAGCCTGAACGGTATTGGCATAAAAAAGGCCGAAGCCGTTGTTGCATGGCGAAACGAACACGGCAACTTCACGGATTTAGCCGAACT
>JADGEK010000166.1:0-3199 GCA_016744395.1 Gammaproteobacteria bacterium
GTTGTACCAGCAGAAGCAACAAGCATAAATGGGATCAAGCCTTTTTTATGATCATTATCAATGATCGCAGGCAGTTGGTTCGTTTGCATGTGGTAAGCTTTATCAACGGGTATATAACGTATTTCAGCTTCACGCATGCCTGCTATTGTAAGGGCTTTGAGTACCGAATGATGGGTTTGGCTCGAAACGTATATTACTGCTCGATGATAATCTTTTGCTTTTAGCTTATAAGCCTCACGAGCAGCAGTAATGGCAATCAGATGAGCAACAGAACCTCCTGATGTCAGGTTTCCCGCTGCAGTTTCAGGATAGTCCATTAAATCTGCAATCCATCGAATTAATTGATTTTCCAGGCGGGCACTGCCGGGGCTGGCAAAAAAATTACTTGCATATTTATTGCTGACAGCAGCCAGAAAGTCTCCCAGAGCGGAAGGGTACAAACCGCCGCCAGGTATGTAGCCGAAATGACGAGAGGAAGTCAAATCGATTCCTGAAGGAACGATGGATTTTTCTACCAGCTTTAATACTTCATCTATATTCAGTGGGTTTTCTTCGATAGGGCTATCCAGTAGTCCTAAGCCATTATCCGAGCTGTCGTCATATGCCTTTCGGGTATTTCTTTTTTGAATAAATGCTTCTGCATAAGCATTGGTCTGGGTTTGCCAATGCGCACGCGTAGTATCTTCTGGATCCAATAGCCTGCTTTGTTTTTCCAGTTGTTGTATTCTGTCGAGTTCGTTCATAGAAATAGTCAGCAAATTAAATAATGAGTAAATGGTAAGGTATGAAGTTTAGGCTGATGAGAAATGCAGACTAAGTCCTATCTTGAACAAGCTCAGGCTCACTTTCGACTGGATCGCACACTGTTTCAACAGGGTCAGATCCTGTATCATCGTTGACCTTCCAGGTTGCTGCATCCTCTGACATTTCATCCTTGATCAGGGGCATCATGCAATTCGTCAGTGCAAAAACTTCTGAGGTATAATAGACAAGCAAGGCTCCGACCAGACCCATATGCAGCGTGAATACCCCAGTCAGGGTAATTACACCAGGGATCATTGAGTTCAGATAGTTAGCTTGCATATTCTTTTCGAATGCTTTGGATATCTCAAACAAGGACTCAATTCTTGCCAGATCACCATCCATCAGGATAATCTGAGCAGTGTCTGTTGCGACTGTGGAAGCTCCGCTCAAAGAGATAGAAATATTCGCCGCCTTTAAGGCGATGGCATCGTTGATTCCGTCACCAACATAACCTACGGTCTTGCCGTCTGCACGCAGTTTGGTGATCAGCTCGGCCTTTTGCGCGGGTAGTGTTTCAGCATAATAGCTGTCTACACCAAGCTCGTGGGCAAGCTGGCGGGTGGGCTCTTCTTGATCTCCCGAGATAATCGATACCTCGATGCCTTCTGCCTTTAAGTATTTTATGATTCGTTTGGCCTCTGGCCGAACACAGGTATCGAGCCTTAACACACCAGCGAGATGGTCATTAACGGCGACATATACGAGTGAACTGCCCGTGGCAAGGGCTTGGTCTTGCAATGTGCTTAACTCAGCAGGCAACTGAATACCTCTTTGTTTCATAAATCGAAGACTGCCGACCTGAATTAACTTATCATTCAACGTTACCTGTATACCATAGCCAATCTGGTAGGCGGCATCATCAATGGCTGGCAACACCAGACCGCGCTGCTGAGCGGCGCTCAAAATGGCTTTGGCGATTGGGTGGCTCTGTCGATGCTCTGCAGCTGCAGCGTAGGTGAGCAGGGTCTCATCATCGTACCCAGAGAGCAGGTAGATCTGCCCCAGCCTGGGCTGCTCGATAGTCAGAGTTCCAGTCTTGTCGAAAACCACTGTATCCAGTTGCTGTAGCATTTCCAGTGAGCGGCCATCCTTGATCAAAATTCCGTTCTTGGCCATGATGTGAAGAAAATTCAGGACGCTGATCGGTCCGTATAACTTCATATCGTAACCAAATCCAGACCAGAGAATGGCCAGTGCAGAACTGGGGCCAAGGAAAGGTAAAGTCAAGCTGCTGACAAATAGTGTTGGTGCGATAAAACCGTCAGCAATCTTTTTCCCTCTCAATCTTAGAGTCTCTTTAAAGTCCTGGGTCTGCTCCAGGATGTGTCCGATCTTCCCTGCATTGGTATCGGAGCCTGTATGCTCCGCCTGGATCAGTATGCGGCCAGACAGAACGAGTGTAGTGGCAAAAACAGCGGCTCCGTTTTCTTTTTCGACTGGTTGCGATTCACCCGTCAGACTATGTTGGTCGATAGTAGCAACTCCTTCCACCACCGTTCCATCGACTGGAATTACCTCACCAGCGTTGACCACGACAAAATCATTCTTACGAACTGCTTCCAGGGGCATCTCGACTTCTGTGCCATCGACGAACACCCATATCGTATGTGGTTTCTGACTGAATTGATCGATCAATTGTTGTTGTGAGTGTTCCTCGGTTCGTCTCAGCAGCTTTAGATCCAGCAGGGCAATGAAGCAGACGAGCGTGGCGAGGAAGAAATACCCCGTTACCAGAAGGCTGATCTGGGAGACGACTTCCAGGAGTTCGGTCGTGATACGCCCTTTCTTCAGGTTTCTGGACAGTTCTTTTAAGACCGGCAGGTTGTTGATGAGGGTTGCCGCGCCCGCTATGCGCAATAACGGAGCGTAGAAAAAAGTCCCCGCTGCGGCGAGACCCATCAGACCAATGGAGATATTGAGCTGCCTGTCAAGCTTTCGATTTGCCGCACTGGTGCTATTCTTGCCTCGCTGTTCAGTTAATCGCTGAAATTGCTCATCACGCTCTTGTGTCCCACCCATGGAAATCGCAAATACCTTTCGAATGATGAGAAGCTTCTTTTTTGCACCCTGGAATAAGTTATGTGATCCTTGTGAATGGGATGCTGGCTCAGCATTGAGGCTATCCTTTGGGTAGTGTTTGCGCCTTAGAGTCTTGGTCTTACGACCAAAGGCCAAGCTGCTTCCGAGTGCTACAGCACTGCCTATCGCTAAAACAACATGAAGCATTGATGAATTTCCTCTGGTTTCTGCTGGCGCATGATGGAGTTAATAACCTCTCTAAACAATATTGAACAGTGCAGGCTGCAGGTGTTGGCTACCTATATACGTCATCGGGTATATAGCTAATATAAAAGCCCTACTCACAGATGTCAATAACTGATCAATCTTGGCATGC
>JADGEK010000166.1:3299-5072 GCA_016744395.1 Gammaproteobacteria bacterium
TCATTTTTTAATAACTGGTTAATCGTATTTGATACCCGAAGCGATTTTATTTTAATGCCCATGGGTGAGGGGATAACCCTGTCGGGTCTTATAACGTTGTCGATAAGTCTTAAGCGGGATGGATACAGTGGCGATATTTCCAATGTTCCTCCAGAGATCCTTGAAAGACATCCTGAACTGAGTCACTATTATGATATTGAAAATGACAGGGGCTTAGCCGAGTATCTTTATTATACAGAAAAGTTAGTGGCGCTTAGAGGGAAAAAATTACGCAAGAAAAGAAATCATATCTCTCAGTTTTTACAAAAATACCCTGATTATCAAGTCAGGTCAATGGACTTCACTGTTCGCAAGGATTGTCTGGCGATGCTCGAAAGTATGCTGGCAGAAAATCAAGCAGTGAGCAACAGCATTCGTGAAGAAGCTATCGTTATAAGAAAAGGCTTTGAATCCTTTGACAGCATTCCCTTGGAAGGGATTGCGATTTACATTGAAAATGACACAGAGAGCAAACTGGTTGCTTTTTCAGTCTACAGCCGACTAAACAAGGATGCTTTTACGATTCATTTTGAAAAAGTAAATTATAGCTGCCGTGGAGCCGCTCAAATTATTAACTGGGAAACCGCTAAAATACTAAAAGATAAATGCAGATACATCAATAGAGAGCAGGATTTAGGGATCCCAGGCTTAAGACAGGCCAAACTCTCGTATGAGCCTGAGTTGATTTACCCTGCTATTTTTTTATGCTTTAAAAGTCCAGTTACTGATCTTGTGTAAACTTTCGTGCTCAGCCGATTTTTCTAAGAAAAAGACTATTTTGCTATACTAAGTTTAGGTGTTGAACATTTATTCAAATTTTCAAGTCGGTTTTGATCATTCATATAAGGTTCAGCTCTCATACAACCAGTTGATAAGGATTGTAATGTTTTATAACACCAGATAGGCAAACCAGGGTGTAAACGATAATGAATCCATAATCCGCTTCGTCGATCCAGAAGCAACTTATTTTCCCGTAGTACCGCCAGATGTCTGGACACCTTGGGCTGAACCATTTCCAGAATATCAGTTAAATGACAAACGCATAACTCTTCCTCTTGAAGTAGTAACATGAGAATGCGTAAACGGGTTGGATCGGCCAGTGTTCTGGTAAAGGATTCAGGTGTAATCATGTGTGTAATGCCTTGGACATAGGAAAAATGTTAATGTATGTTAAGAATACACTAATGTATGTTAAGAATATACTAATATTGGAAGTTTTTACAGCACCAAATAGCTATATTAGCCAGATACTTTATTAACATGTGATTTAAATCAAATTTATCACATCCGCTACTGCAACCACATGATGGTGTATTACGCCCTTAACAGATATAAGGGCTATAATACCATTTTAAATTAAATTTTAAACTAATCAGCTGGAGTAATTATGGCAAATTCTAAAAAGAAGCGATCTGGGTTTGTAAAGGGTCAAAGTGACTTTACTCAACTTCCCACTGAGTTTGTTTATCTGAATAATGGCACGGAAGGTTCCATGCCAGGCAGTGTTATCAAGGCCCTTAACAAAAGTCTGAAGGCGTGGGCAAATGATCCCACCACCGCATATGAAACCGATCCAGTGCTGGGGAAACGGCAGAAGCAAAACCGACAGGCAATGGCGCAGTTTCTAGATGTGCAGTTGAATAATATATGCCTGACGGATAATACGACTATGGGCATGAGTATGGTCATGATGGGCCTGAACTTTAAAGCTGAAGACAAGCTGATTATCACTAA
>JADGEK010000062.1 GCA_016744395.1 Gammaproteobacteria bacterium
TCATTTTGAAGTCTTTTTTTTGAAAAAATAATTGCCTAAGTAACAACTATTTGATCATGAAAATGGCTTCATTTCAACCTCTAAAGATCCTCCCTATGATTCAACATTTATAATTAAAAATTAACGTACTTTCCGCCACTGGCAATGATAATTGTGATTAAGCCGAGTACCAGATTTGTAGTGACGAGCTGACGTATTTTATTCATCAAAGCACCGCCGACAGGATATTCTTTGTTTGCTACCGCTGCTTTTAATTTTTGATACGGTACAAAGTATATATAGGTATAAATAGCCGTCATAATTAAGCCGATGGTGTGCATAGCCTGGATATAATGTGCTTTTAAACCGAGAAGACCACCAAAGACATCAAAAATCATCCAATAACCTGTAACCAGAATGGTTGCTACTGAAATCCAAACCCAAAAAAAGAAGCGTCCAAAAACCGCAACCCAAAGTGGTAAGCGTTGAGGTGGTTCCAATTCTTCAACGGCCGATGGTCTGAGTACCATGTGTGCGAAAAACATCCCGCCAACCCAGATAACCGCTCCGATTAAATGAAGTGTAAATGCAATGGAATAACTCATAGTAAAGCCTCATAGTCTGTGGAGTAAAAAGTGAGGCTTATTATATACCCAAACTACTACCTCGATACATTATTTTTTAATCAATAAAAATAAAATCAACGGGTCAAAATTCATTTATTTTTGTGGATAAAATATTTTCTTAAGCCAGTTGGATACATAGCTGACCAGTTCATCATTCAAACCATTATAAAAGTGATTTGCCCCAATGGTTTCAGATTGTCTGTAACTTTTATTCTTTGCTTTTTTTGCTGCGGTTTGTCGTGCTTTAGCTGAACGTATGACCTGATCCAGATCATTGCTGCCATAAAGATCAAGTAAAGGAATTTTTATTTTTTCAATCATCGCAGAACTGTTCAGCGGCGCCACAGAACCTGAGCTTGGTGTACCTATGATTATTGCGGCACTGATAATAGGTGTACCATCTTTATTAACTGAATCAGCTTTGAGTTGTAAAAAATTGAGTGCCATTAAAGAACCAAAACTATGAGAAATTAAAATGACACGTTTATATGAATTTGATTTTAGGTAATTGAGTGCCGATTCAATTCTTGGCACTGATGACTCAATGACTGTTTTGAGGTTTTCATCGTCTTTTTTATCAGGCAAGGCTAAAGGCAGTTGAATGGATAAAGTGGCCCAGCCTTTGTCTGGTAATTCTGAGCGTAAAGGATGGATGATGTCTCCCCAATCAGGATGAGCACCTGTTCCATGGACTAAAATAATTGCCCCTTTCGGGGATTCTGTTGAATGGGGAGTGTAAATGCTGAAAAAAGTATTTTCAGTGCTTGTGCCAGAAGTAGAATTTGCTTTGACACCCACCAAAGGAAGATCAATTGGTTCACCAATAACAATGTTGTCACGCAACTGCTCTGCCCAGAGCTTTTCGCTGTCAATATTTACTGCGATAACCTTGGGGCTCGTAAGGTATATAAGGCTGCTGAGTACTAACAAAATTTTGCTTTTAGAAGAAAATCGAGTTTTAAATGCTGAAATATTCATAATTATCGTTTAAAATGGTCGTTTATATTTTTAGTACGTGAGTTTTTAACACACTTGCAATCACAACTATTGTTATAGAAGCGTCATTGCAAAGGTATGAATTTACTCACAGTTTAATAATTTTATGAGGATTTGTCATGAAGTCTTTAATTGCACCATCTATTTTATCTGCTGATTTTGCTCGTCTTGGCGAAGAGTGTGTCAATGTTCTGGACAGTGGTGCGGATGTTATCCATTTTGATGTCATGGACAATCACTATGTACCTGTTTTAACCATTGGGCCAATGATTTGTGAAGCATTGAGAAATCATGGTATCAAACAAGAAATTGATGTTCATTTAATGGTTAAGCCTGTTGATGTGATTATTCCTGAGTTTGCTAAAGCAGGTGCAAGTTACATTACTTTCCACCCTGAAGCTTCTGAACATATTGATCGCAGCTTATCACTAATTCGTGAATCAGGTTGTAAATCAGGCTTAGTTTTTAACCCTGCAACACCATTATCTGTGCTGAAGCATGTTATGGATAAGGTTGATGTGATATTACTAATGTCTGTTAACCCAGGTTTTGGTGGTCAGAGCTTTATTCCTGAGACTCTGAATAAATTACGTGAAGCGCGCAAGATGATTGACGAAAGTGGTTATGACATTCGTTTGGAAATTGATGGCGGTGTTAAAATCAATAACATTGCTGAAATTGCTGAAGCAGGTGCTGATATGTTTGTTGCAGGTTCTGCGATTTTCAATACAGATAATTATAAAGACACTATTGATCAAATGCGTGCTGAGCTTGCTAAGGTTGGTAAATAATTTTGGCAACCATTAATACCACAATCAACAAACCGAAAATGGTGTTGATAGATGTAGACGGTACACTGGTTGACAGTGTGCCTGACTTGGCTTATTGCGTTGATGAAATGCTTAAAGCCGTTGATATGACACCTCATGGTGAGGCTGAAGTGAGACACTGGGTTGGTAATGGTGTTGAACGTCTGGTTCGCCGTGCCTTAATTGGCCAATTAGATGGCGAGCCTGATGATGCTTTGTTTGATAAGGCATATCCTATCTTTATGGACTTATATAAGGATAATACATCAAAGCGCAGCTGCCTTTATCCAGGCGTTAAAGAGGGTATTGATTACCTTCAAGCTTCAGGATACAAACTGGGTTGTGTGACCAATAAGGCAGAAGCTTTTACCCATCCTTTATTAAAAGATTTGGGATTGTTTGATTATTTTGAATCGATAGTGAGTGGCGATTCATTGGAAAAGAAAAAGCCTGATCCAATGCCATTGGTTTATTCTGCGGAAAAACTGGGTGTTTCACCCGAAGATTCTTTGATGCTTGGTGATTCGATCAGTGATGTAAAAGCGGCCCGTGCGGCTGGCTTTCAAATTATCTGCATGAGTTATGGTTATAATCATGGTGTGGATATTCGAGAGTCGAATCCAGATGTCGTCATAGATTCTATGGCTGAATTGAAAGATTTTTTATAGATAGACTTCTTATAGACATACCTTTATATAGATAAGAAAATGAAACCACACAATAAAAAACAAATGAAAGAGCGATGGTCGTGCTAGCACACTGCCTTTAAGCGAAAGAAATAAACGCCGTCGTTTATTTCTTTCAAGAGAAACGCAGTTTTGAGCAGTTCCCTTTTTTATCGGTTACATTAAACTGATAAAAAATAAATTCATTTGTAATTTTGAGTGATTATTATGTCTATCGTTAGTAAAAAACAGTTTATCAAACTTGCTGGAGAAGGGTATAACCGAATTCCAGTTGTCCATGAAATTCTTGCCGATTTAGATACACCCCTGAGTGCTTATCTTAAACTGGCTTCAGGCCCTTATTCATACTTATTGGAATCCGTCCATGGTGGTGAAAAATGGGGGCGCTATTCAATCATCGGTCTTCCTTGCAAAACCATTATTACCGTGGATGACGGGCAGATTAAGGTTTCGCATGATGGTCAGGTCATTGACGAGTTAAGCCACTCTGATCCCCTGAGCTGGATTGAAGACTACCAAAAACAATACAATATCCCAGAACACCTTTCTGAGCAATCTAACCTGCCTCGTTTTACAGGAGGACTGGTGGGTTATTTTGGCTATGAAACCATTGGCTATATTGAACCCAGATTAAAAACAACAGGTAAAGATGACCCACTTGGCACGCCTGATATTCTATTGATGGTATCAGAAGAAGTGCTGGTTTTTGATAACCTCAGTGGAAAACTGTATTTGATTGTTCATGCTCATTTTGATTCACCGTTGGAGAGTAAATCATCTCAATCCATTGAATCTTTAGCCGAGTCAGAATGGGTAAAAGCGACTGAGCGATTGAATGAACTGGCGAATCAATTACGTCAGTCTGACACAGCTTATAAAGCACATTCTAAAATCACCAAAGTGAAAGAAAGTGATTTTGTTTCAGGCTTTACTGAAGATGGCTTTAAAAAAGCAGTTGCTCGAATTAAAGATTATATCGTTGAGGGTGATGCCATGCAGGTTGTGGTCTCACAGCGTATGTCGATTCCATTTAATGCGCCTCCGCTGGATCTTTATCGGGCTTTACGCAGTCTCAATCCATCACCCTATATGTACTTTTTAGATTTGGATGAGTTCCACATTGTGGGCTCATCACCCGAAATTCTAACCCGGGTTGAAGATGGCAAAATAACCGTACGTCCCATTGCAGGCACTCGACCAAGAGGCCAAACGGATGAACAAGATAAGCAACTGGAAGAAGATTTACTCTCTGATCCAAAAGAGCTGGCTGAACATTTAATGTTAATTGATTTAGGCCGCAATGATGCAGGGCGAGTGTCTGAAATTGGTACGGTGAAATTAACCGATAAAATGATTATTGAGCGCTATTCTCATGTGATGCATATTGTTTCAAATGTGGAAGGTGAATTAAATAAGAATATGACCACAATGGATGCACTAAAAGCCACATTTCCAGCAGGAACCGTGAGCGGCGCGCCAAAAATTCGTGCTATGGAAATTGTTGATGAATTAGAACCAGTGAAACGTGGCATCTATTCAGGCGCAGTGGGTTATATCTCATGGTCTGGGAATATGGATACTGCAATTGCTATTCGCACCGCTGTTATTAAAGATAAACAATTACATATTCAGGCGGGTGCGGGTATTGTGGCTGATTCTGTGCCGCAAAATGAATGGGACGAAACCATGAATAAAGGTCGAGGTGTCTTTCGAGCCGTTGCCATGGCGGAGTGTGGCTTGGATTCAAATGCCAATAATCAGTGTGCGGAGGAGAAATGATATGTTAATAATGATTGATAACTATGACTCCTTTACTTATAACCTGGTTCAATATCTGGGTGAGTTAAAAGCGGATGTCAAAGTGTTTCGCAATGATGAAATTACGGTTGCAGACATTGAAAAAATGGCCCCTGATCATTTAATGATTTCTCCTGGTCCCTGTACTCCGAATGAAGCTGGAATTTCTATCGAAGCCATTAAATATTTTTCTGGCCAGATTCCAATATTGGGAGTTTGCTTAGGTCACCAAAGTATTGGTCAGGCATTTGGTGGCAAAATCGTTCATGCAAAAGAAATTATGCACGGTAAAACATCAATGATGTACCATAATGACAAGGGTGTTTTTCATTTGTTAGAATCACCTTTTGAAGCGACTCGTTATCACTCATTAGTGATTGATAGTGAGTCGCTACCAGATTGTCTGGAAATTACAGCATGGACTGAGGATGAGCAAGGCAATATGGGTGAAATTATGGGGGTCAGACATAAGGAATTAGCCATTGAAGGCGTACAGTTTCATCCTGAATCTATCCTGAGTCAACATGGCCATAAAATGTTACAGACTTTTTTAGAAAGTTAAGCTTCGATTATTCCAGGAGCATACCAAAGGATTAGAAATGGATATTAAAACAGCCATCGCAAGAGCAGTTGAAAAACAAGACATTAATATTCTTGATATGGAAAATGTGATGCGGCAAATAATGACGGGTGAAACAACTCCTGCACAAATTGCGGCACTATTAGTTGCTTTGCGTATGAAAGGTGAAACCGTCGATGAACTGACGGCATCTGCCAGTGTGATGCGTGAATTAGTGACTCCAGTCAGTGTTACAGGCCAGCATATTATCGATATTGTTGGTACGGGTGGTGATGGTCTGCACACTTTTAATGTGTCTACAACATCTTGTTTTGTTGTCGCGGCTGCAGGTGGAACGGTTGCTAAACATGGTAATCGTTCCGTGAGCAGCACTTCAGGCAGTGCCGATATTCTTGAGGCGGCAGGCATTAATCTAAATCTCAGCTCACATCAGGTGGAACAGTGTATTAAAGAGCTTGGCATTGGTTTTATGTTTGCTCCGTTACACCATAGTGCGATGAAACATGCGATTGGTCCTCGTAAAGAAATGGCCATTAGAACAATGTTTAATTTATTAGGGCCTTTGACTAATCCTGCAGGTGCACCGAACCAATTGCTGGGTGTCTTTGATAAACACTGGCTGGAGCCTCTGGCAAGCGTACTGAAGAACCTGGCCAGTGAACATGTGATGGTTGTCCACTCTGCTGATGGAATGGATGAAATTAGCATGGCGGATGAAACCTTTGTTTGTGAATTAAAAGGCGGGCAATTGACTCAGTATTCGATTACGCCTGAACAGTTTGGTATGACCCGCTCTAAAATAGAAGATATAATGGTTAACAGTGCTGAAGAATCTCTTGCCATGGTTCAAGATGTACTGGCAGATAAGCCAGGTGCTGCCAGAGATATTGTGACGCTTAATTCTGGCGCAGCAATTTATTGTGCAGGTCTGAGTGATACCCTTGAACAGGGTATTGATAAAGCTCGTCAATCTATCAGCTCAGGTGCAGCCAAAGAAAAATTAAATAAACTGGCAAGCTATACTCAATCATTTGCCAAATAAGTCTATTAGCCTGAAAAATCAGTTGACGAGTCATATATAATAAATTGAAAGTAATTAAAACCTATGAATAAAGCTAACCCACCCGATATTTTAGTCAAAATTTTAAACCGTAAACGTGAAGAAGTGGATGCCTTATGTTCAGTTCGTTCTTTACAATCTATTATCGAAACTTTAAATGGCGAGGAAGGTGTTGGCAATGTACGTGGTTTTGTAAAATCGATTGAAAATAAAATCAGTTCAGGCCAGTCGGCAGTCATTTCGGAAATAAAAAAAGCATCGCCAAGCAAAGGCTTGATTCGTGAAAACTTTATTCCCTCTGAAATTGCTCAGTCGTATGAAAAAGGTGGTGCTGCCTGCTTATCAGTACTGACCGACATTGATTTTTTTCAGGGGAGTGATGCTTACCTTCAGCAGGCTCGAAATGCTTGTCAATTGCCTGTATTGCGTAAGGACTTCGTGATTGATCCTTATCAGATTTATGAAGCACGCTTAATTGGAGCGGATGCAATTTTATTGATAGTGGCCTGTTTGACAGATCTTCAGTTGAGTGAGTTTGCTGCACTGGCTAATGAACTTGAGCTGGATGTCTTGGTTGAAGTTCATGACTTAGAAGAATTAGAACGTGCTTTAAAACTGCCGACTCGATTAATGGGCATTAATAATCGAAACTTAAGAACTTTTGAAACAACACTCAATACCACAATTGATTTATTAGATAAAATTCCAGATGATCGAATTGTGGTCACTGAAAGTGCTATTCATCTACCTGAGGATGTTGCTCTAATGAGAAAACATCAAGTGAATGCCTTCCTGGTTGGAGAATCCTTTATGCGTGCCGATCAACCTGGTGAAAAATTGGCAGAGCTTTTTTTTAGCTAAGCCTATTTTAACTCACTGACAACCTAATAATTTACCACTGATTATGTCTTTACAAAAAACATCTGACTGGCTGGAGTTTGATAAAAATCATCTCTGGCATCCATACACCAGTATGACCAATCCTCTACCAACGTATCCCGTTGAATCGGCTCATGGCGTCAGGCTAAAATTAGCGGATGGTCGGGAGTTGATTGATGGAATGTCATCATGGTGGGCTGCTATTCATGGTTACAATCATCCAGTATTGAATTCTGCTATTGAGAAACAACTTAAATCAATGTCTCATGTCATGTTTGGCGGACTCACTCATCTACCTGCAGTGACTTTAGCTGAAAAGCTGGTCAAGCTGACGGCTGAACCATTGCAACATGTGTTTCTTGCGGATTCTGGTTCGGTTGCGGTTGAAGTCGCGATAAAAATGGCCATCCAATACTGGTATGCTCAAGGAAAAACAAATAAGCAAAAATTATTAACTGTGCGTCATGGCTATCATGGTGATACGCTGGGTGGTATGTCCGTTTGTGATCCAGTTAATGGTATGCATGCCATGTTTCAAGGGGTTTTACCTGAGCAATATTTTGCACCAGAGCCCACTTGCTCTGATGATGGTTCCAGCAATATTCATTGTTTGGAAACACTTTTAGTGAAAAATCAGTCTAAGATTGCAGCTATTATAATAGAGCCTCTTGTTCAAGGTGCAGGAGGTATGCGGTTTTATTGCCCTGAGTACCTACGTCAACTTCGACAGCTTTGTGATGAGCATGATGTCTTACTCATCTTAGATGAAATTGCTACTGGCTTTGGTCGAACAGGTAGTCTATTTGCCTATGAGCAGGCTGATATTGTTCCAGACATCCTTTGTCTTGGAAAAGCTTTAACTGGGGGTTATATGACTCTGGCTGCAACAATGACAAGTGCTAAGGTTGTCCAAGGGATCAGTGCAGATGGCATGGGTGTTTTAATGCATGGCCCGACATTTATGGCTAACCCTCTGGCATGTGAAGTTGCCAATGCAAGCATTGACTTATTACTTTCAACACCCTGGGAAAAATCAATTCAACGAATTGAAAATCAACTACAAGATGAACTATTGGCTTGTCAGGAGTTGTCAATCGTTGAAGAGGTTCGGGTAAAGGGGGCCATTGGCGTGGTTGAACTTAAGGAGCCCGTTGATATGAAAACAATGCAGGCTGATTTTGTCAAAGAGGGTGTCTGGATTAGACCGTTTAATAAGTTGGTTTATATTATGCCTCCCTATATTATTAAGAAGGATGAACTGGCAATACTCACTAAAGCCATTTATAAAATATTAAAATCTTTAGATGCTAATAAATTTTAGATGCTTCATATTTTTGGTTTTTAAACATGCAGCTTGATGAGCAGAGCGGTAACTTTGGTTGCCTAAATGATTAAAAGAAAAAGAAGGTGTTGCACTCGCATAAGTGCTATCGAAACCGATTGCACGGAGGAGAGGCTAAGCTGTTTGGGGACGCTTTTCGGCCATCCATGGCCCGCTTAGTGAAAACATCCTGTTTTCACAAACCCCAAACAGCTTAGCCTCTCCTCCGCACACTCTCAAACCGCATTTATTCTCATTTTTTGTGGATAAGTCAAAAGCAATGAAAGAGCAAGAGCACTTGAAATTAAGACGCTTTTTTTTCTTGTCTCTTGATTTTGCTTTTGGACACTACGAGCGAGATCACTGCGGTTGAAGAGTGGGTGGAGGTTTGGTTTGTCTTGCAGGGGCTTTTCGAGGCATGGATGCCGAGGTAGAGCGACATAGGGATGTGCTAGAGCGTCCCCAGCAAGGCAAGCCAAATCTCTGGCCATTCGTATTCATAAGCACTTCACCGAGCGAGAAACACTTCTCTTTCTGTTGATCTTGAACTACTGCAATGCTCATAAACTGTTAAGGGCGCAAAAATGCCAAGAACTATATTTGGCATCTTATTTAATTAAAGACTTCTGCTTTTTTGATTGTATTGATAGGTATGTGATAAGTAATATTGCCCGAGCGCAGGCGTGAAACCACCTCATATATATTGGGCTGGCTTATTTTTAAAGTGCCTTTAAATTGTTTGCCTTTATTATTTGTTACCTTTACCCTGAAGCCCTTAAAGTTACTCAGATTATCAACAGAAACGGGGCGATATTTTTTAATAATTATTGCTCGTTTTTTCTTAATCTCATCAGGCGTTTCAAGCTCCACTTCAGTATTAGTTGCCGTATTGATTAATTTTTCTTTATCAATATCTATGGAGATTTCATTAATCCGTTTGTTATTAACAAATAGCTTCAGTCGAACAAATTGAATTATATCATTAGGCTCAAATGACATAAGCTCCGTTGTCCCTGTTAAATGGCTTAAATCT
Source organism: Gammaproteobacteria bacterium (assembly GCA_016744395.1). Taxonomy (GTDB): domain Bacteria; phylum Pseudomonadota; class Gammaproteobacteria; order GRL18; family GRL18; genus GRL18. The sequence goes on from JADGEK010000062.1 coordinate 9,767, forward strand.
GCTTCTAGTCTTATTGCACCAGATGTTTCGAGAATTGATTTGTAAGCATTGAACAGACCTTCTTCTGGTATAACACCATAAGATAATAAATACTCTTCGATTTGAAGAATGTGATCATCAATGTATTGTGCTACTTTGCGTTCACCTTGAGCGGCACAAAAACGATTTTTTCGAACAATATAGGAGTCATCTATAACTTCAAGTGCTATTGAGCCAGGCTGGGCTGTCTTATCGCTCAGAGACTTAATGCCAGTAATATTTTTAATATCACCTGAAAAGTTGAAATGGGTGATATCACGAACTTGATTTTTAAAGTGGTAGGTCAATGATTTTTTGCGAGCATTATATCGATAGCTTAAAAAAATATCACTGGTCAAGTTGTCATAGCCCATTGCAGATAATTCCTTACTGCCAATTCGATACGTTTCTCCACAAGCCAAAGTAGAAAAAACTTCTAATTGAGTTGGTTCAACATCTGGGTTATCAATTAATTGCATGATATTACCATTTAAATTTAAAGTGGCTCCAGTAATGAGTAAAGTTAAAGACTCTGGCAGTTCATTGTTTTGCAGCTGGCTGTCAAGGCTGAGTAATGTAATGAGATCAGGAGCGATGAATTTAATGGATTCAATGATAATACTTTCATCCAGAACAGGAATATATACTTTTATACCAGTGACTGTCGCACTGCCTGTGAATGAGGTTTTAATTTCTTTATAAGAAATCTGAGCCAGGGGCTTTGCTTGAAAAACTTGATTATCGACAAATTGTTGAGTGAAATACCATAAACTGCCTTTTACAATAGCAAATAATGCAATACTTAAGATAAATAAGGCAATTACGATTTTTTTCATTTTTGTCCCTGAAAATTAGAAAAAGTCATTAGTTTTTAGTTATTTCGACTGCTGGAATAAAGATTATCCGCTAAAGAATTTAATAGAAATAAGCTTCCAGGCAGCTCTAATTTTTGGGATAAGTCATGCTAAGAAGTAAATGTTTAAGCATGACTAATCGCTAGGATAAGAGCTTCTAAAAATGAATTTCTAAGAAGCTCTAATACCATGAAGGTTTATCTTCGGGTGTTTCTAATAAAGCTTGAATATTGGCTTCGATAATATGATAACCAATATTGCCATAGAGTTTCTGCCTGCCTTCATTGAGTACAAAGGATGGGCTGCCCTCAATTAATTTTTGTTTATCATTGGTTGTGCAAGATGCCAGCGCTGCCATGGCTTCACCATTAGTGAGTAATGTTTCTATTGAATTTGAAGGGATTTTAAGATCTTCTGCGATAGACATCAGCTTGTTTGTTTGGGAAACATCTTGCGCATCACGAAAATAACCAAGGCGTATTTGCCAATCAGCCTGTTCCAGCAAAGTATTTGTAGCATCATTGGATTTAATTTCACCACGTTGTTCTAAAAGATCAATGGCTTTTAAAAACTGATGACAGCTTGCAGATGAACGAGGTAAATTTTTTAAACCGATTTCAGGATGGATTTCAACGTATGGAAACATACCATTGAGTTTGTGCATCATCTGATTGTAACCCTGCAGGCCACCTTTTTCAGCCCAGTTTTTTTCCAGCATGCTATGCATGTCAACAAAGAGGGGAGTATATCGATATTCAAGTGCAATTTTATCACCAAATTGCTTTTTCATTTCATCAATTTTAATCTTTGCAGAATATCCCCAAATACAAAGGACATCAGAGTAGTAAGTAATAGTAAGACTCATTTATTTTTTCCAAATAATCTCTAAAAAATGTGTTTTGTACAATCAATGTTTAGTATCAATGTCGACTTCTTTTCGCTTTGATAATTTTGTGAAAGAAATTCAATAAGATGTCTTAACGAGTACCAAATATAACGATGGTTTTGCCTTTTACATAAATTAAGTTTTGTTCTTCAAGAATTTTTAAAACTCTTCCTGCCATCTCTCGAGAGCAACCCACTATTTTTCCTAACTCCTGGCGAGTAATTTTTATTTGCATGCCATCTGGATGGGTCATTGCATCAGGTTGCTTCGCCAGCTCCAATAAGGTGCCTGCTATTCGTCCAGTGACGTCTAAAAAAGCCAGGTCGCCCACCTTTCGGCTGGTTTTTCGTAATCGATTGGCGATCTGTGTGGAGATTTCAAATAAAACATCAGGAATGTCCTGACGCATATTGTTAAATTTGGTATAGCTGATTTCAGCAATTTCACAATCACTTCTTGCTTTAACCCAGGCACTGCGGTTGACTGGTTGTGAAAATAAACCCATTTCACCGAAAAAATCACCATCATTTAGGTAAGCCAACACAATCTCATGATCATCTTTATCTTCTAATAAAACGGACACCGAACCTTTAACTATATAGTATAAAGTATCAGATTCAGTGCCTGCATGAATAATGGTTTTCTTGGTTGGATACTTCCGTTTGTGGCAATGAGTAAGGAATTCGGTTATTGCAGGATTTTCTTCTTTTAAATTTACTATTGACATACTAATCTGCTTAAATTAAAGGGGTTTGAAATAAAGGTTGCTAAAATGTTCTGAAAAAGACAAAAATTGATACCATGAATTTTTGTCCCAAAAAAACTATACACCAAGAAAATAGAGTAAGCTGAATCCTAAGCTAGTACATGCAGATACCCTCATAACTACTAGAATAGCATGAAAAAAGAAAAGTGCGATATTTTTAGTGTAAATCTTCAAGTCATTTCACATTTAACGATTAATAAAGTAGATATTTTGCTTGTAGTCATGGAATAATGCAGAATTAAAAATATAAAATTAATGTTTTTTTCTTTATCATTCTTCATCTTTTGTCATTTTTATATCAGCACAGTGGAGTGATAAATTGATATTAACAGATGCCTCTAAACATTAAGAATAAAAGGTCGAATAAATGAAAGCAAAAATTAAATGGGTTGAAGACATGATGTTTATGGGACAGTCTGGTAGTGGACATGCTGTCGTCATGGATGGGCCTCCTGCATTGGGTGGGAAAAATATGGGCATCCGACCAATGGAAATGATGCTAATGGGCTTAGGTGGATGCACTTCCTTTGATGTGATGCTGATACTTCAGCGTTCTCGTCAGGAAGTGACCGATTGTGTCGCAGAATTAAGTGCAGAAAGAGCAGAAACCGACCCCAAAGTGTTTACCAAAATCCATATTCATTTTATTGTTACAGGTAAGAACCTAAAAGAAAAAATGGTGAAAAGGGCTGTTGAATTGTCGGCAACGAAATACTGTTCTGCTTCAATCATGTTAGCGCAGACTGTAGAAATTACGCATGATTATGAGATGATTGAGGAATAAAATTGACTGCCCTCAAATTAATTCGTCTTTGTGGCTGATGTGACGTAAATATCAAACCGATGTTTTTTCATATTCATAGACAGTGATGGTTTTTGATTATTAAGGTAAGGCGCTTTAATCGGGCGCTTCACGACCACTCTTTTTTTGGCGAGCTTAAGACAAGTACTGAGTAATTCATCACTGTCATTATCATCACCAATCAGGCTTTGAAAAGCGAGCATTTCTTTTTTCACCAAGGCTGATTTTTTTCTATGAGGAAACATGGGGTCAAGATAAATAACATCTGGCACTTCTTTTATTTGAATAGAGGTATGATTTAATGAAACCTCTTCCACTTCCTTGATTCGCTTTTCTAGAGTGAGTTTCCTCGCATCGCCATAAATAAAACTCATGCGTTCTATGATGTCAGATATGGCTTCATCTATTGCTGCTCGTTGTAGAGCATCGCTTAATAATGCTGCAGAAATGGGTGAGCGTTCCATTAATATCACTTTTGCACCGAGCGAGGCAAACACAAAGGCATCTTTACCCATACCTGCTGTTGCATCGAGAACGGTCAGCTCTGAGTTCTTGTTTAGACCAACGGCTTTTGCCATTGTTTGACTTTTCCCACCGCCAAAACGTCGTCTATGGGCGACCTGTCCAGATGAAAAATCAATATAGATAGGGCCAGGTGAATTTTTTCCTGGCTGAATCAATTGTAAATGTTCGGTTGTTAATTGTAGAAAAAATGGCTCATCAGGAGTATTAGAATAATGAAAGCCCCATCGCTTTGCGAGTTCTTTGGTTTGTTCAGTCAAGTTACTATAGGGAGTAGTAATGGTTATCATTTTGTAAAATGGGTGTCATTGATTCTATGAAATGTGGCAGATAAAGAGAATAAGAGAAAATATAAGCAAAAAAAACTGCAACAAGAATCTTGTTGCAGTTTTTCAATTTCTAATAAATAGAAATTGTTGTCATCTCTTGTGTTATCAAGAGTAACTCAGCATTGGCTTAGTTATTTGATGTGTCGACATCAATAACAACACGACGGTTTTCAGCACGACCATCTTTAGTTGAGTTATCAGCAACAGGGTCGCTTTCGCCTTTACCTTCAGCTACCAGATTAACTTGAACTCCGATAGATTTTAAGTAAGAAACAACCGCTTCTGCACGTCTCATAGAAAGGCCTTCATTATAGGCTTCAGGACCAGTGCTATCAGTGTGACCAGTGACTGAAACTGTATCTGTCTTATTACAGCCTGCTGGTACTTCAGCGCGGATGAAATCTCTTGCTTCCATTAGTTTTTGTTCGTCATCAGCATGTACTTTAGTGCTGTCGAAGTCAAAGTGAAGGTTTTTAAGAACAATAATTTCAGGACAAGCTGGTGGGTTTTCAGTCATAACCACTTCTTTAACGCCATCTGTTACGATAACTTCAGCAACGCCCATCTCTTTTTCGTAGCCACATTCTTCTAATTTTTCATCGGTAGTAGCGAAGCGGTCACGCCAGCATTCGCCATAACTGTTTTTCAATACTTCACCGTAAGGATTGGTGACGTAATTTTCAACAAAACCATCACCTTCAGCAGTGGCTGAAGCTGAAACGATACCCATAGCTAAGCCGATAGCTGACATAGCGAATAGTTTTTTTATAGACATATTGATCCCTTTTCTTTTAAAAATGATTTATCATGTTCAAGGATAGCTTGCAGATCATGATGTTGCAAGAGAAATTTAAAGATTTTAGGAATTTAGTAGAATATTAATGCTTAATTATATCGTTTTTTTTGTAATTGTAGGAATTGTCTGGCATTGGTGGAATTCTGTGAGTGCGTATGAAGTTGCCTATAAGCAGGCAAAATCAGCATGCAGCAGACTGGAGTTACAATTCCTTGATGACACTTTGGACGTAATCAAATTACGTTTATGCCGACACTCCCATGGTTATATGCAACTCTGTCGTACTTATGAGTTTGAATTCAGCAGTGATGGTGACAACCGCTATAAAGGTTACGTGAAATTAAGCGGACTAAAATATGAAAGCATCGATATGGAAGCTTATAAGATATAATGTAGAATTATCTCTTCACGGGTAAATTTGTAGTGGGGGCTCTTGGAGTATGGCCAGTTGTTCCTTTAATTGTAAGATGTGTTCTCCCCAAAATTGTTCGGTGTTAAACCAGGGAAATGCTCTTGGAAATGCAGGGTCATTCCAGCGTTTTGCCAGCCAACCTGCATAATGAATGATCCTCATACTTCTTAATGATTCAATTAAATTGAGCTCAGTACGATCAAAGTCACAAAATTCTTCATAGCCTTCCAGTATTTCGCGTAATTGTGTTTCCTGATCATGGCGTTCACCCGACAGTAACATCCAGAGATCCTGGACGGCAGGGCCATTTCGACTGTCATCAAAATCAACAAAATGTGGTCCATTATCAGTCCAGAGTATATTGCCAGCATGACAATCACCATGCAGCCTGATTAATTTAGGTGGAAACTGCTGATAGTTTGTTTCAACGTGATGCAAGATATCATTGACAATGGCTTTGTATGATTCAATGAACAAAGTGGGCATGAAACCGTGATCTAAAATGTAGTGATAAGGTCGCGTAATAAAGGATTCAATTGAAAGAGTCGGGCGGTGTTGAAATTGTTTGCTTCGACCAATGGCATGAATTCGGCCCATTAATTTACCCAGCCAGTAGAGTTGATCCAGATCGGTCAATTCTGGGGCGCGTCCACCTCGGCGTAGATACAGAGCAAAGCGATAATCTTTATAGTTAAATAAACTGTTGCTCACCCACTCATCCTTAAAAGTCGAGTTGGAATCAGTTGGTTTGGGTAAATAAATGGGGGGTATCGCAGGAATATCCAGTTCGTGCAGCTCTTTAGAAAAGGTATGCTCCTCTAAAATTTGTTCATTGTTCCAGCGTCCAGGTCGGTAAAATTTGGCAATAATAGGTTGTTCTTCTTCAATACCAACTTGATAGACTCTATTTTCGTAGCTGTTCAGAGCAAGCACTCTTGCATCTGATAAATACCCCTTGCTTTCTACAGCGCTGATGACAGTATCTGGATCCAGTTTTGAATAGTCTTGAATGGTTCCTGTGGCCTCTTCTGTGAGCTCATCTGTATTAGTGTTCATATAGTATTCATTACGCCGCAGTTAGAGTGAATTAAAAAAAGAGCCAATTGCCTGAGCCAATCGTTGAGAACGTTCAGGCGAACGAAACGCTTGCAAAATAGTACCACGCATACCTGGAATAAACATTAAGTCCGATAAAATGGCTTTAAATGCACCCTGGTGCTCTGTCTCCACAGTGGCCAGCGCCTCTAAAAAAAGAGGTGTGATTTCTGGATGCGATATTAATGGCCAATTGCGGCCAGAGAGTGTGGCAAGCACTTCAATATCGGCTTTTAATTTTGGTTCTAGTATTATACTCAGAAGTTGAACTTGCAATGGTTGATCAGTGGACTGTGAGCTGGCTCGTATAGAGGCTATACAGAGTTGTGCTGAATGGGCTGGCGAATCATTGTTTTTTAAGCCATTGGTTAAATAGTTATAAATGGCTTGTGTCACTGGTTTGGATATTATCTGATTTTCCAAACAGGAGGCGAGTACTTGAAAGGGTTCTATTGGTAAATGAGGAATTGCTTCAATAACAAGTTGTTCATTTATCTTACTCGCATTATTGACACCGCTTTCATCAAGGCGTGAAGCAATATCTGCAAATCCCTGGAAGCCAAGTGCATCCCATTCATTATAACCATTTTGACCCAATAGATAATTTTGAGTATTTTGATAATAGGATGAGGCTGGTAATGATAGTTGTTTGTGAACAATGGCATGAAAGTTGGCGAGCTGCTCAGGTTTTGGTTGAAAGCCATAAGGATTATCTTTCATTGCATTTTCTAATGACTGAAGTTTATTCGTTATTTCAGTCGCATCAGATTCCTTGGGGTGACTGATATAATCACCCAGGGCCTCAAACAAACGGCGCAAGAAATCATCTCGGGCAGCGAGGTTCAGTTTTGCCTGCTCATCAAGCGGTAATTTAAGAAACCAGACATGGTGTTCAGGAATCTTTCTATGGTTTTGTGCTTTATTCTGTCCAGCTTCGTCCTTCCAAAAAACCAGAGCAAACCAGGCGTGTTGTAAAAAAGGCATTTCCCAGGCGACTTCAGTATTTTCAAAATCAACAAAGGCTTGTTGGTCAACCGAACCAATTCTTCGGCCTATATTATAGCACTGAAAGTGACAAGCTATTTCAGAAAAAAACTGGTGCAGGCTGCTCATTTCTTTCATATAAATTATTACTCGCTTCTAAGTAACTTGAAATTTCCTTCCCATCTCATTTGGATTTTTATGTGACCAAAATGATGGGTGCTAAATTTTAGTTTAGCTAAAGGCTTTTGACTTTTCTTTTAATTCAACATTCAAAACAAAAAAACTCAATACTATTTTTTTAGTTATTAAATATCAGTTCACCAGAGATATAACTCAGCTGGGCATTGCCTGATAAGAATTTGAGCAGGTGTTTGCCAATCAGTTCATTTCGCCAGCCCGATAGCATGGCCATCTCACGTTGTCCTTTAATTAATGAATCCAGTTCTTTTCTGGAACATAAGCAGCGAGGACTGATATTATTATTGTTCGCTGATAAGTGAACGATGGCCATAAGGCAATCAGCGAGTGCTTCTTCATTCTGTGATAATTTTTCGTAGGCGGGTAGTTTGGGGCAATCTTCATCAGGAGTATCAAGGCCTTCCTGGATCAGAGAGAGTATTTTTTCACCATTATATCCCAGGAACTTATGAGTCAAGCCTTTGCATTCTTTCAGTTCACTGAGAGTTGAAGCAGGGTTGATAGACAGACTAATTAAAACATCATCTGTAATGACTCTGCGTCGAGGGCGATTTTGTTTAATGGCTAATTCTTCACGAAATGAGGCCAGGTTTTTTAAAATGGCCAGCTTTTGTTTTTTTAGCTTATTGAGCCCTTTGGTTTTTTTCCAGATTGTGTCAGGCGATGGAGCATAGGTTGAATTGTTGGATAAAAACTGAAAATCATTTTCCAGCCAGTTTTGGCGGCCCAGTTCCTGTAATTTTTTCTTTTGTAAGGGATAAAGTTTTGCCAGATAGCGAACATCATCAGCCGCATAATCAATTTGTTTTTGAGTAAGAGGGCGTTTTAGCCAGTCGGTACGTGTTTGTGATTTATCTAAATCAACATTTAATAATTGTTTGACTAAAGCAGCATAACCAATTTGTTCGCCATAGCCTAATAATGCTGCGCAAACTTGAGTGTCAAAAAGTGCTTCAGGTACTGATTCATTCAAATAATAAAAAATCTCCATGTCCTGGCGAGCAGAATGAATGGCTTTTGTAATGTTTTTATTATACAAAACCGTCATTAACGGACTCAGATCATTAATAGCAACAGGATCAATAATAGCAATTTGTTCGCCATCACAAACTTGAACCAGGGCTAAAATTGGATAGTAGGTTGTTTGTCGGACGAATTCGGTATCCAATGCAAGAAAATCACTTTGGGCAAATTGTAGACAGATTTCTGTCAGGCTTTTCTGGTTATCAATAAAATGAACGTGCATTTATGGCCTATGTGAATTAAGAAGAACAATGTGAAATTTGAATCGCTTATTTTAGCTTAATTCAAACTTGTAAGATAATTAATTTACGGCTAAGTTTAAAGTAGGTAGTGTGCTGTTATTTTATATTGCTGGATTAAGGTGCAGTGTGATGAGTTCATATAAGCAAATTTTAGTCGCTGTGGATTTAACTGAAGATTCTCTCTTAGTTTGTCAAAGAGCTATAGAGCTTGCCTGTGGCCAATATTGTGAAACTTCTGGTGAGAGCTCTGCAACTGAGCCTGCCAGTCTTTTTATACTGCATGTGGTTGAATTTGTTTATCAGGTGAGTGTTGCTTATGAACCGATGTTTTATCCTGCGTTCGAAGACTTGTCAGAAAATGAAGAAGAGCTCATTAAATTAAGTAAAGAGAAAATGGCAAGCTTGATAAAAGAGCTTAATTTTGATGAAAATATTCAAATTGAGACGAGTATCATTTCAGGAATTCCTAAATCTGAAGTATTACGTCTGGCAGAGGAAAAACAGGCTGATGTCATTGTCTGTGGTTCACATGGACGTAGTGGCTTTGAGCTCTTACTTGGGTCAACGGCTAATGCCATCTTACATCATGCCCCCTGTGATGTACTGGCCGTGCGCACACAAAAAAGCTAGGACAAGCAATTGCTTATATTCGTATTCATTGATTTTCTGGTGAAAATGACATAGAATGTCGCTTCTAATTTTTTCAAGAATATCTATTCTTGCTGAGGCTATTGCTAAGATCCAGAACGATGACTTTTTGTATTTTATGGCTTTATTCATGTCTCCAATACACTAAACTGTTGTGAAAATAGGCATCTGTCTTGTTCTTGTTTCTCTATTTTTTAGAGTTTTTCCTGAACAATCCTTTGGCTTGCTCTGATTAAGCTTTTAACTTGCAATGATATTCATCTCCCAAAATTTAATTCTCTAGGTAAGTAAAGATAATGAATTCAATCAGACGATTTTTGCCTTTCTTAAGGTGGTTTCCGATGGATGGAAATACGGTCAAAGCTGATATCATTGCTGGTATCACTGTGGCATTGGTATTGATTCCTCAATCGATGGCATACGCATCTTTGGCAGGTCTGCCTGCATACTTTGGTTTATACGCCGCTTTTTTACCTGTAATGGTTGCTGCCATGTGGGGGTCTTCCAGTCAATTGGGCACGGGCCCAGTGGCTGTTGTTTCTTTACTGACGGCATCAGCCATCACACCTTTAGCGCCTGTAGGCTCACCTGAATTTGTGTCTCTGGCTATTATGCTGGCTTTTATGGTTGGCGTATTTCAGTTTATGCTGGGTGTTTTTAAGTTAGGTGTGATTGTCAACTTTTTATCTCATCCTGTCATTGTCGGGTTTACCAATGCTGCTGCAATGGTGATTGCACTCTCTCAGGTTAATAAAATCTTTGGTGTTGAGAAACCAAGCAGTGAATTTTTCCTGGGTGACATCTGGGGTGTTGTACAAAACTTGGGTGACACTCATTTTGTTACTTTGGCTTTTGGTGCTGTTTCTGTTTTCGGTATTATGTTCGCCAAGAAGAAATGGCCAAAAGTGCCAGGTGTTCTAGTGGCTGTTGCTGGTACGACTATTGTGAGTTGGGCCATTGATTTTGAAAAAATGGGCGGTGCCGTCGTTGGTACAATTCCTGAAGGTTTGCCGTCCCTTTCAATTCCCACCTTTAATATGGATGTTTTTGGGACACTGATCAGCAGTGCAATTGTGATTTCTCTGATTGGTTTTATGGAAGCGATTTCTATTGCAAAAGCAATGGCTGCTAAAACAAAAGAGCGCATTGACCCAAGTCAGGAACTTATGGGACAAGGTTTGGGTAATATGCTGGGTGCAATGAGTTCTGCCTATCCTACCAGTGGTTCTTTTTCTCGCTCTGCTGTCAATATTAATGCGGGTGCTCTTACAGGGATGTCATCGGTTTATACTGGAATTATTGTCTTAATCACTTTGCTTTTCTTAACCCCTTTACTATACCACTTGCCTAAAGCGGTATTGGCTGCGGTTATTATGACGGCAGTCTTTGGCTTGATTAATTTCAAAGCAGTGAAGCATGCATGGCATGCTTCTCGACATGATGGCATTGCTTCTGTTGTTACCTTTGTGGCAACACTTGCTTTTGCTCCTCATCTGGATAAAGGCATTGAGATAGGTGCGGGTTTGGCAATTCTGCTTTATCTCTATCGTACAATGAGTCCTCGTGTGGCGATTCTTGGTCGTTATAAAGATGGTACCTTACGTGATGTGAAAGTGAATGATCTTGAAACCAGTGACCAGATCATTGCCATCCGTTTTGATGGCTCTTTATATTTTGCTAATGTGTCTTACTTTGAAGATGCTATTATTGAAGCGGTCAGTGATAAGCCAGATGCTGAATTTATTTTGGTGGTTGGTGATGCAATTAATCAGCTGGATGCATCAGGCGAAGAAGTACTTCATCATTTGAATGAACGCTTAAAAGAAAATAATATTCAAATTGTGTTCAGTGGTTTAAAGCGTCAGGTCATTCTTGTTCTTCGTGAGACAGGTTTGTTTGATGAAATTGGGCAGGAAAATATCTTTGCTAATGAAGATATGGCTCTGGAAGAGATTTATAAGCGATTGGGTGATACTTCAGAGTTTGACTCTGCGAACTGTCCTTTGACTTTTCCAAGACCAGCATAGATCGTTCGTGATCTTGTTTTTTTGAAAGCGTGCTTTGAAGGTTAATTTAACTTTTGAGGGACGCTTCAAGGTCATCCATGACTCGCTCATTCTCGGCATCCTTGCCTCGAAAAGCTCTCATAAGTTAAACTCTCCTTCCAATCGTTTTCAATAGCGCCTATCCGAGCGACATCCCTTCTTTTTTCTCTTGAATTTCAACAACTATGAGTTACTGTAAAGATGAACATAAAAAAAGCCCATCACCTGTTTCCAGGTGATGGGCTTTTTTCAGTTTATGGCAACTGGTTTACTTACGTGAACCTGGACCATTGACTGAAATACCATTGCTCATATAGGAGTGGTAGTATTCAAGTGCTTTGTATTCATCGCTTTGAGCTTTGAATGGTAGGGCACGAACCTGCTTGTTACAACCACCATAACGACGGTGCATTGTACCCATGCTACCCCATTTAGCACGGTACACTGGGAAGTGTGATACGTGGCCTAAAGCAGGGCTTAAGATATCTGCGCGAATGTAGTTACCTGCATTGTCCTGGTGACAGTTTGCACAAGACATATTCAGTTGACCACGCTTTGCGTAGAAGTGTTTACGACCGCGCTCATACCATTTGATTTCATCAGGAGTCGTTGGTGTTTTAACGTGCATTGCTTTGCCGCGAGAGGTATAAGCCATATAAGCTGAGATTGAAGCGATTTTACCTTTTTTCCAACCTAAAGCTTCTTCGCCATTTTTTGTGCGACACTCATTGATCACTTGCTCAAGGGTTTTAACCTGTTTGTGCTCTTTGCTATAAAAAGGGAAGTTTTGGCGAATGCCAATGCCATCATTTTTAAAGCAAGATGCGTAGGTATTTCCATTGGCAAAAGGAGTGTTGAAGAGTTCTTCACCTGATTCGATGTCTATCTCATAAGGAGGGAATTCTTCAATGGCTTCCCAAGTTTCTCTTGATTGCTGGTCAATGGCATAAACACCATTACCAAACTCATTGAGAGGGATTCCAGGGAATTTTTTATAAAAATATTCCCTGAAATTTTGCAGATCATCTTCTGGGGCGGTTGCCATAGCGTTACTAAACAGGCCACCAAGAATACTAGCAGTTGTTAGAGCGAGTACGACTCTTTTTAAGTTAAGAGGTTTTATATTAAAAGGTTTCATTTTGGATATTATCCTTGCTATTTTACTTTAGCTTCAATGCTGTCAGACTGATTGGTATTATCAACCCAGGAGACTTTGATGATATCACCTGCATTGCCTCCAGAGTACTTAAAAGAGATATAGGGAATTTTTGATATTGCAACGCCCCATTGAGAATCTAAAAGTACTTTTTTGTTTGACACGCATTTTACATTTTTAATAAATTTTGCTGGAATTGGTTGTCCCGTATTTTTTTCTTTACGTAAACCAGTTTCCATCGGATGGCTGATAAGAGCCTTTACCGTTGTTATGCCATTTTTTATTTTGGCTCGGATTTTAATCGAACTTTTTATCATATCAAATTACCTGCGAGTTGCCACAACCACCAATGGTGACTTTGACCTCTTTGCGAGTACTGTAATTTTTTCCACCAGCAGAAACAATAGCAATAATATTGGATGTATTGCTCATTTTTATGCGAGTTGAAATGAAAGCTTCACAGTCTTTATCCAGCTCAAATTGTGCGACCAAAGGAGCAGTATTTTTCTCTGAGAAGATACTGATGGTATTAACATCTTCTAGAGTGCTGGAAATAGTAACTGGCACAAGTGCACCATCCTCGACAACATCAGGTGCTTCGATATTGATTTTATTACTGGCTTCTGATAAATCACTGCCTAAAGCTGACTTAATAGCTGTTTGTAGATTATTGGCATTAAAGGCAACTTCATTCCACGATGCATATGCTTGCATCGGTAAAAGAAGTCCTGTGCTAGCGGCAAGTGTTATTGCTGCTTTGCTTAGGCTTGCTTTTAAAAAGAGCCTTCGACCTTTAATTATAAAGTGTCTGCGACCACCTGTGCAGGGGGGCTGACCTATTACAATCTCACTTAAGCTATTAATCAATCGATTATTCAGTGTCATATATTTAATGCAGATCCCAGATTAAAATCAGGATTAAAGCTGATGAATAAAATCAGTTACCAAATCAATTTCTTTGTCACTAATGATTTTGTGACGTCCAAAAGGAGGCATAATTGAGTTTGGATTTGCGACAGTTGAGTCATAAATCTGTGCTCTTAGTTTTGCTCTATCAGGAAAGCGCTGATGCATTGCAACTAAAGGTGGCGCAATATTACCAGGTAATTTGCCTCCTTTAATACTATGACAGGCAAGACAATTACCTTTTTTTCGACTGAAGGCGATAGCTTGCCCTTTTTCGATGTCAGCTTTACTGGTTCCTGCTGCACTTACTGTTGTTGAGGCTATACCTAACCCCGTAATTGCAACAGCAAGAATTGATGTTGTAGATACGATTTTTGAAAAACGTCGCATCGACTCCTCCTATTAAAATGTGATTCCGCCCCGAAAGGTAACTTATTATTATTCCTAAAACTTGGCAATATTTATGTTTTAGCATCGATAAAAATTATTTACTGAATGCTGTCATTGTACTAGTTTTAGGTATTATTTTAAGCCTTGTTCAGTATGAACAAGTATAAAAATAGCAGTATTGGTGTAGTAATACAATACCTGAGTGCTATAAAAGGGAAAAAGTGAGCAACTTTCAATGAAATTAGTAAGTTAGTGAAATCTTAAATACTTGTTTTGATTGATTAAGTAACCTTCTGTCTTAACTAAAAGTTGATAAAATATAAGGTCTTTAATGTATGGCTCTTTAATGTTTAAAAATAGAAAGGTTAGTTTTCATCTAACTTATAAAGATTTTTTTCTTGTTGAAATGTGCGTTTTCTTGCTTCCAGTTTTGATAGGGTATAGAAGTCATTTTTAGGGGTAAGTCTTCTTGCGATTTCAAGTTGTTCTATCGCGGCTTGTAACATACCACTCAAGTAATAATAATTTGACTCTGCAATATGTGCTTTCACAAGATCTTTCTTTTTCCCCAGAGCTATTGACAGTAATTTATAAATGGCGGGGTGTTTGAAGTTTTCCTTATTATATTCTTCCAGTAGTTGAATGCTTTTAGCCAATTCTCCTATCTGTGTCAGGGCATAGGCATAATTGGCTGTCAGTACTAAGTTGTAAGGTTTATTTTTAACCGCATTTGAGAGTAATGACAGCCCTTTCTTTACATGGAGAGGTTGATCGGTGGCAATATAAGCCTTTGCAAGAGCAATGGTGTAGGTGACGTTGTGAGGTGTAGAGTCGCTGAGAGTTTTTAGTATCTTCACGGCCTGGGTGTAGGATTGTTTTTTAAATAATGCCAGTCCATAGCCATAGTAGTATTCAGGATGTGCAGCCTGAGTATTTTTTTCAATTTTGGCACGAAAATATTGAACTGCCCGGTCCGCATTTGCTGCTGTGATAACGTTCAGTTTTGCTTTCATTAGACGGTAATTTAAAGGGCTTTTAAGTGTAATTCCTTTGCTTTTGTACTGTTCTGCCCGTTGAGTGGCCTCTGCAATACGATTAACTGTAATGGGGTGAGTACGTAAAAATTCTGGATAATTTGTACCGACGTAGCGGTTTTTTCGTTCGAGTTTCTGAAAAAAATCAGGCATCCCAGATGGATTATATCCTGAGAGTGTTAAATAGCGCATTCCTACTCTATCGGCTTCTTTTTCATTGGCGCGAGTGTAGTTGATTTGTGCTTGTTGACCTGCAGCAGATAGACCAACAGCAGTAGCAGCACCGATACCTCCAGCATCGCCACCTGCTGCACCCAGTAGAATACCTGCAATCATACCTGCCATGATGGGTAGGCTGAGTTTGCTGGCTTTTTCAAAAGAGCGTGCTAAATGTCGTTGTGTAACATGTGCAATTTCATGGCCTAGAACGGATGCCAGTTCGCTCTCTGTATCGGTTGTTAAAAACAGTCCGCTATAGACTGCAACCACACCGCCTGGTGTTGCAAAAGCATTAATTTGATTTGAGCCAATAAGAAAAAAATGGAAATTTTGATAAGCATCATCACTGTTTGCAACAAGTGAGTAGCCTAGATTTTGCAAATATTCATTGAGCTCGAGATCATCAATGATCTGGTGTGAATTGCGCAGTTGGGTGGCAATGTCTCTGCCAATTTGCTCTTCCATGTGAGGTGTAAGAGCAATACTGGAAGAAGCGCCCATATCAGGCAACTCAATTTCTTTCGCATAAACGGGTCGATAGAGTAGACAGATGCATAGAAATAAATTGGTGATATATATGAAATGCTTATTCACAAGCTAAAAATAATCCATTATGTTTTTATTTGAAAGTCTATTTTAGATGAGTTATTTTGAAATAAGTTCATTTTATTGTAGAGAGAATGTCTATAACATTCTACAAGTTGCTTTAGAAAACAATAATCACTTGTAATAATATACTATATTACTATATAATTAAATGCTTTTTTGGTCTGCCTAGCTTGATCAATTTTATAATATATACAGATACTTTGTACAGAGGGAACTTTTAATGCATGGCATAAAAGAAATTGACGTGAATGAATTGAGTCTTAAGCTGGAAAAGCTGCCTGAAAACATTAAACTTATTGATGTGCGTACTCCTGCCGAAGTGGCCAGAGGTAAGATAACAGGTTCAGAAAACCTGCCCTTGCATATTATTCCATTGAAAGTTGAAGAGTTAACAGGTGACGATACTATTATTTTTTATTGTCAAACAGGAGCTCGTTCTGCTCAGGCATGCGCTTTTATGGCTTCAAAAGGAGTTGATAATGTCTATAATTTGCGCGGTGGGATTGTTACCTGGGCGCAAATGGGTTTACCAATAGCGGTATAGAGGGCGTAGCTCTATTATATGTAAGATGGAACCGTTTGACCAAGCGGTCTATCTCTTTTGGATAACTTGTTAAACTCTAATGAACTATATTAGAATGTATTGGTTGAATATGCTGGAGGTTAGCAAAGTTTTAGGCTAAACTCAGTTATCTTACTTTTTTTAGAACTTAAAGTTAGAACTTAAAGTTAGAACTTAAAG
>JADGEK010000167.1 GCA_016744395.1 Gammaproteobacteria bacterium
CGTATTGATGGCAGTCACTGGGCGGTCACTGCCAGGGGGTTTAGTGGTCGCTTTGCCAATAAATTATTAGTATTGATGGATGGCAGAGCAGTCTATACACCAGAGTTTTCGGGAGTCTACTGGAACGTACAGGATACATTACTAGAAGACGTTGAGCGCATTGAAGTCATTCGAGGGCCTGGAGCAACAGTCTGGGGTGCCAATGCAGTGAATGGAGTGATTAATATTATTACCCGTTCAGCTGAAGATACTCATGGTAATCTGGCCAGTCTAGCTGTAGGTGATCCTGAAGTTGTCAATGCGGGTATACGTCATGGTGGGGCAATTAATGAAAATGTCGATTATCGTGTCTTTGCCAAATTTCGAAAAAATAATAAACTGGCAGACAGCAATACTTCTAAGGCCAATGATGATTGGGAAGATAGCCGGCTTGGCTTCCGCATGGATGGCTTACTGACAGTTGATGATGATTTTACTTTACAGGGAGATGTTTATCGTAATCGTGAAAATCAATTATCAGTTTTACCAGACTGGCAATTGGGTCAAGTTGAAAAGAAGCAAACACTGGATGATGTGGGAGGAAATGTTTTAGCACGCTGGGGACATAGTCTGAGAAATAATGATAAGACATTATTACAAATTTATTATGATTATCAACGTCGAGATGAAGCCGATGATAAGCGTCACACCATTGATGTGGAGTTTCAATATCAATTTTCACCAAAAGGACAACACCATTTTACAACAGGCCTGGGGTATCGTTGGAATAAAGATGAAATTAAGGGACAGCCAGATCTTTTTGCCTTTTATCCTGCTAGAGATACACAAGAAGTTTTTAGTGCTTTTATTCAAGATGAAATTCAACTGAATGAGCAATGGACTGTGACTTTAGGTTCTAAAATCGAACACAATAATTATACTGGATTTGAAGTTCAGCCCTCAGCTCGTCTTTTGTGGCAGCCCAAAGAAAATCATTCTGCTTGGTTATCTGTATCTAAAGCCTCCCGAACACCATCTCGTTCTGATAATGATGTCTATGGTACTTCTGCCATTATTCCAGCCTCATTACCGCTCCAGCCTTTTCCTATTTTAGTATCTGGTATTGGAAATCCAGAGCAAGACGCTGAAGAATTATTGGCTTATGAAATTGGCTATCGTTTTCAATTTGCTGAGCAACTTTCTCTTGATATTGCTGCTTTCTACAATGACTATTCTAATTTGCGTACCTTTGAAATAAATGCTCTGGATTTCTCTAACCTCCCTGCTTATATTGAGCAGCGTGCTGTATTTGATAATAAGGGCAAGGGTCAGACCTGGGGATTAGAAATTGCAGCTGATTGGCGTTTTGCAGAGAAATGGCGCTTGCAAACAGCGTATAGTTTTTTAGAAATGGACCTGGATGTTGATAGTGACAGCAATGATGCCTCAATCTTTTCAACTGAAACACAAAGCCCCAAACACCAATTAAGCCTCAGGCTGAGCTTTGATCCTGCTTCTGATTGGGAAACGGATCTCTGGGTCAGGTATGTTGATGAAGTCTATGATAGTGCAGATATTTCTCAGTATTGGGCTGTGGATGCCCGAATTGGCTGGCAGGTAAATCATGAGTTTCAGTTATCTGTGGTTGGGCAAAATCTATTTGATGCAAGTCATGCAGAATTTGATGATGAGCTCGGTCTTCTAAAAAACACCGAAGTACCAAGAGGATTTTTTATTAAAGCGGTATGGGAATATTAATTTACTCTAGAAACCTTAAATATGATCATAAAAAACAGTCATAAAATAAAGATTAAGCATGCACTGCTCTATTCTTATCTAATTTTGTTTTCTTCAGCAATCAATGCTGAAGTATTGTTAAAGCCTGATGATACGCTTGAACAGCTTATGGGTTTGAGCATAGAAGATTTAATGAATGTTGAAGTGACTTCAGTGACACGCAAAAAACAGAAATTGTCTGATTCGGCTGCTGCTGTTTATGTGGTTAGCCAGGAAGATATTCGTCGTTCTGGACACCAGAATATCCCTGAAATTTTACGCATGGTGCCTGGTATGCATGTTGCCCATATTGATTCAAATAAATGGGCTATCAGCTCTCGCGGTTCTAATGGTCGTTTTGCTAATAAGCTGCTCATTTTAATGGATGGTCGGACACTTTATTCGCCTCTGTATTCTGGTGTTTACTGGGATGTTCAGAATATGGTGTTGGAGGATATTGATCGCATTGAAGTGATCCGGGGTCCAGGAGCTGCTCTCTGGGGGGCAAATGCTGTAAATGGTGTGATCAATATTATTTCCAAATCAACCTCTGATACGAAATCTGGTCTGCTGAGTGTTGGAGCTGGAAATGATGAAAAGTATTCTTCTGTGCTTCGTTATGGTGGGGACTTAGATGCAAAAAGTTCCTATCGAATCTATGCAAAAAGCTTTCAACGTCAGGGGGGCGCTTTTTTCGATAATAAGTATAACACTAATGTTCATGATGACTGGGACAATGAACAATTTGGTTTTAAACTTGAGTCACAACTAACCACTTCAGACTCAATGACCCTCCAGGGAGACTGGTACAATGGTTCAGCTGAGCAAAATGTCTATCAGGTCAGCAGGCGAACAGCCAATATTATTGCCGATGAAGCGGAGACTCAGGGAGGCAATTTTATTGCAAACTGGAAACATCGCTGGTCAGATGATGCTGGAATGGATCTGAAGATCTATTTTGATCGAACTCGTAGAAAAAATATAACTCTGGAAGAGAAAAGAGAGACCTTTGATATTGATTTTCAAAATGACCTTGTCTGGAATAATCAACAGATTGTATGGGGACTGGGATATCAGCAATCAGCTGATGATATGGAAAAGCCAATTAATTCAGTTTTAACCTTTATTCCAGAAAATCGTAAAGTTAAAACCTATAGTGCTTTTATTCAGGATGATATCAGTTTTTATGATGATCGCTTTCACCTGATTCTTGGTAGTAAGTATGAACATAATGATTATACCGGGGATGAAGTGCAGCCTAACGCCAGACTGTCATGGAGCCCTAATGAAAGCAATATGATATGGGCGGCAGTATCTAAAGCAATACGCACTCCTTCACGACTGGAAAGTGATGTTGAAATCAGTACAGGAGGCCCCGTTACAGTGAGAGGTAATGATGATTATGCTGCAGAAAAATTATTAGCCTATGAATTGGGGTATCGTTTTTTTCCTAATAATCATCTTTTTGTCGATATCGCAGCATTTATTAATCATTATGATGAATTACGAACCATTGAAATGATTGGTTCTCCAATGCCTCCGATTGATATGCTCTTTGATAATAAAATGGATGGTAAAACGTATGGTTTGGAGGTCATGCTTAACTGGGAAATTACTCAGGATTGGCGTTTAAATTCTTCTTATAGCTGGTTACATGCTGATTATCATATTGACAGTGATAGCATTGATACTAATGCCGTAGATTCTATAGATACTTCACCAGAACATCAGTTTCAACTGCATTCTTATTGGGATTTGAATAAAGATTTTGAATTGGATGCAGCTCTATACTATGTAGGTAAGTCAGACAGTATTGATATTGACTCCTATACACGCTTTGATTTGCGATTAGGCTGGCAATGGAATAAGAATTTAACAGCCAGTCTAGCAATACAAAATCTTTTTGATAGTCAACACCAGGAATTTTCAGAGTTTTCGGGTTTGTCAAATACTGGCCCCCAGGGGCTGATTTCAACAGAGGTGGAACGTAATGTTCACCTGAAATTAATATGGCAATTTTAAATAATGGATCAATTAAGTTGATAACTGATATGGTTATGGCTTTTTGCCATAAAGAAAGACTCACTTGTCTTATGAATATTGAGCGTCAATGGGCAAACAGTCTGAGAAGAATTGTTGCATTTGTTTGCTTTGTTCTTTTTACTTTTTCCAGTGTTGTTTATAGTGCCAATATTAATGCTTTAAAAGCAGTTTTTATGTTTAATATTGTGAACTTTATCGAATGGCCTGAGGAGTCTTTTGCTACATCTGACAGTCCAATTCAATTTTGTGTATTGAGTAATCTCAGAGTTTTGAAAAATTTACGTTCAGTTATTAATAATGAAACAATTAAAGGTCGAACGCTGGAAGCTATTGCGGTGAATTCAGATAAAGACATGGAAAACTGCCATATAATTTTTTTGGGCGCTTCATCTGAACAGCAGGAACCTGATACACTAGAATTTTTAGCAAAGGAAAATATATTAACTGTGGGTGAAAGCCCTGATTTCCTTCCACAAGGAGGGATGATATATTTAAAACATAGTCGGAAGAGAATTCAAATTGAAATTTCTCTGGATAGTGTTAAAAACAGTGATTTGGAGGTTAGTTCTAAGCTATTACGTCTAGCTATAATTAAATAAATTATGAACAATTATATCCGTTATCTGCCGATTAAACAGAAAATTATCGCCATTACTATGATCACGAGTATTGTTGTCGTCAGTCTGGCTTCAATCGTATTTTTTATCGCACAATATAAGATTAATCAGGCAAATTTAATTGCTTCAACTTCGGTGCTGGCCCGAATCACTGGGGTTAACTCCCAGGCTGCCATGATGTTTAATGATACTAATGCGGGGAATGAAGTACTGGCTGTTTTGGCTGAAAAACCGCAAATTATTTCCGCTGAAATTTTTCATACAGATGGCACTGTTTTCGCTGAATATACGAGCACAAATGCTGCCCATGATCTTTTGATGGAAGAAATAGAGAAAAATGAAGCTGCAGAGTGGCAAGACGGTAAGAAGGCTGAGCAACTGAAGCCTATGTTTTTTACAGATTATTTTGATTTGGATCAGGATATCGTCGTCTCTGGCAGGACTCTTGGCCATATTGATATTCGCAGTGATTTGTCACAATTGCATGATAGCCTGAAATGGCAAGCATTGATCACTCTGATAGTTTTAGTTGTTGTTTCAATGCTTGGATTTTTAATGATCAATTGGATGCAGCGTTATATTTCTGAGCCAATTAATGCATTGAATTCAACAATCCAGGCTATATCACAA
>JADGEK010000168.1 GCA_016744395.1 Gammaproteobacteria bacterium
AAGGTGTATGTTTTATCTTAAAACAAGTGGTTATATTGGTTGGCCATATTATAGTCGTATGACCATTATTAACGTATAATTTTTGTACTCACTAAAATCAACTCGTTACAAACAAATTGTGACAGAACACACTGGTAAAAATGAAAGTACAGACTGAATGTGAACGCTGCTTTCTGCGCCAGGCTGACGATGCCGCTCAACGCCTCAATTTATCTGAGACAACCCGTAAGATGATGATACGAGCAGTTACAGAGGAACTGGCGAATACTGCCACCGATGTCACACCTCCCGTACGTGCCTCTCGTGTCCATGCCGTGGTGCGTCGAATCAGCAGTAACAGCGATCCCTACCAGGAAGCGAAACGACAGGCCACCGAACATGCTTTAGGACTTTATCAGCAACTGAAACATCGCATCCATGCATCGGATGATCCGCTCGATACCGCAGTGCGTCTAGCCATCGCCGGCAATATTATCGATCTGGGTGTTGCCTCTCATTACGATCTGGAGGAAAGCATTGAGCATGTTCTTCACCAACCGTTGGCTATTGATCAGATGGCCCGGCTGAAGCAGGCCATTGCAGATGCCAAAGAGATTCTTTATCTGGCTGATAATGCAGGAGAAACGGTGATGGATCGCTTATTGATCGAGACCATCGGTAAGCCAGTCACCTATGTTGTCAAGGGATCACCAGCAGTCAACGACGCAACCCGAGAAGATGCTATTGCTGCGGGATTGGACCAGAGTTGTGAGATCATTGATAATGGTGCTGCAATTCTAGGTACCCTGCTTGAACAGTGCAATGAAGAGTTAAACCAGCGATTTGTTTCTGCCGAGCTAATTATTGCCAAGGGTATGGCTAATTACGAAAGCCTCAATGGTAGTCGCACTGGACTATTCTTTCTACTGCAGACCAAGTGCGCTGTGATTGCTAACCACCTGGGAGTAGCAGAAAAGTCGAACGTTGTTATTGAGGACAGTCCATTATGAATTTAACACCATTGAAGCAGTTTAGTTAGGCTATAAAAATATTAATGTTCAAGCGATTAAAAACCAGGCAGTTTTGGCTCAGATTATCACGGGATATTGTTCTGATAATCAGCATTGTCTTTATAGTTAATTTCTATCAGACCAGACACACACTGGAGCTTGCACCGCAATTAAATGCCACTCTCATTTCAGGAGAATCTGTCTCATTAACTTCCATGCTGAAGCAGTCTCCAGTAATGGTTTATTTTTGGGGAAGTTGGTGTCCTATGTGCTCAATGACTTCACGAACTGTGACCAAACTGGCCAAAGACTATCAGGTTATTACGGTAGCATTATCATCAGGCAATCAACAACAAGTGAAAAAATATCTTAAGGAAAATGACTATCAATTTGCTGTGATAAATGATCCAGATGGGGCAGTGAGCCAGATATGGGGTGTATCGGTGACTCCCACATTTTTTATTATTAACCGCCAAGGGAAAGTAAGCAGTGTGACTACTGGTATCAGCACCAACTGGGGTTTAAGGTTCAGGTTATGGCTGGCTTCGGTTAATGGCTAAGCTATCCTTGCCTTAACCTAGCATAATAAAAATAATTCCTATTGGCATGGATGTTTGTTTTCACTTTAACCATTCATCCTTTTTCTAAATACTCGCTAAATGGATAGTGACCAGTCCGGCAGGAAGTGAAGCTTGTAATGAAGAGCTTGGCGAAATGACCCTGTTAAGCTACTCCATGATAACGGTTCCTTCTATGCTAATGATGACGGCTATCATTTATTATTTGTGGAGGACCATTAATGGTTTAACCAGGTTTTCGCTGGAAGAAATCCTGCTGGCACAGGATAAGCAGGTCGATAAATCCTCATAAATAGGCGGGTCAATACGTCCGTTTCCTTTAAGTTTCAATTATGAATAAGAAATTAAAGTCTCGTTTAGGTTGTGTTGTTAAATACACTTAGGCTTTTTTAGCTCAAAATATTATCAAGTTATTTGCAGCAATTATTTTTGTGGGTTATAAAATAAGATTAAATCCAGGATAATGTTGGATTTCAAATTTAGATTATTCAGGTTCGACTGCATATATAAAGCGAACAACACAATAACAATTTAAGGAGTTATCTATGAGAGCATTCCGCCCAGCCCTTTATGTAAGCCCCGTCTTTGCAGCATTTATGCTGATGACGTTGGTTTATAGCCCTATGGCCATGGCCGCGGAGGTTAAGATCACACCATTAGGTAGCCAGCAAGGAGAATTCTGCCAGCTTGATCGCGCCTTGATTTTGGAAGATCCCGATGGCACCCGTATGCTTTACGATCCTGGTCGCACCGTGGCTGGTGCTGCCGACCCTAGGCTAGGCAAGATTGACGCGGTACTCGTCAGCCACATGCATGGCGATCACGTTGGCGACAAACACATCGCGGCGGTTGGTGAAGGTGCCTGCAAGGAAACAAAATTCCCGGTGAACTCGCTGCCTAATACCAACGCCGTGGATATTGCACTCACCAAGCAGGCCAAGATCATCACTGGCAGCGAAATGCCCAATTTCTTCGCCAGCAAGCTCAAGGCTCTCGGTGGCGATCCCAAAAACTCACAGCTGGTTAGATTTGGCGCTCAACGTATGATTGGCGGCATCACCGTCACTACGGTGCCGGCGGTGCACTCGAATGGTATTTCCGGCCACATGATCGGTGGTGAACTCGGCGATATGCTGAATACAGCAGGGTTAACCGCTTATGCTGGTCCTCCTACGGGATACGTTTTGACCTTTTCCAACGGTTTGGTGGTTTATCTGTCAGGCGACACTGGCATTACCGCAGAACAGGAAACCGTGGTGAAAGATCACTACAAGGCCAAACTGGTTGTCATCAATATCGGCGATACTTTCACCACTGGTCCAACCGAGGCTGCTTGGGTGATCAATCAGCTGATCCAGCCGTCAGCTGTCATCGTCTCACACGCCAATCAGCCCTCAACCGAGGGAGGTAAGGTGATCGCTGGCACCCGTGTCGACCAATTCATTAAGATGAGTAAGATACCCGTACACGTTCCCCTGAGCGGACGCGATATGTCTTTTAACGACATGGGTAAATGCACCGCCGGTTGCTAAGTTATAGGAAGGGATAGAAAGGATATTGCTCTTTTTTATCTTTCTAAAAAAATCATAGCTCTAACTAAGTTTCTTCAAAATGGCTGACTCAGTGCGTCCTTTTCTTCTAATGTAGCGTCAGACTCATTCCACAGCTGCCAGCTTGGATTCCAAACGATTGCGTAACTTCTGCTCATCTGCTGGTATGCTTGTAATCCGTAGTGGCTGACCATTCTACTTCAGGAACACAGCCTGACCAGTGACCACCTGATAGCGATTGGCAAACGCACGCCCCTGCGAAGTTCCCATATCGGCCACCACAAAATCAAGCCGCGAATCGTAATCGCTCCTAACCTGGTGCAGGCGATTTAGCGCATCATCGCCAGTAGGCAAATAGCTCTCATAAGCCAAAACCAAAACTGGCTTGCCTTGACCAATAACAGAAAGATCGGTGCTAATGGGTTTTCCGACACCCATTATCAAAATGGTAGCCCAGTGCAACTAGGGCCATGAGGGATGCGGCAGCAACAAAGGGTATTTGATTATAGAGGTCAAAGCATGATATTTTTGTAGGAAATTGAAGCCTGGATGTGTAGGAAAGAACAGATAAATCAGATTTTGCTAACTAAACATTTCAGCGGACAAGCCGCTGAATTCCTTGTTATCAAATTACTACTTAATCTCACCAGAATTAATAAATAATAATTTGTAAAGATTTCTTCATGTTAACCTTAATATTGATCGAAACAGTCTAAAATCATAAGTTTCATTGTTGGCAATATGACTGCTATCAATCTAATTGGGTGAATCTTAAATGAATCAAATCCACCACTTTTGAACTGCTGCTTTCAATGATGTTACGTTAGTCAGTAAAAATCAGCCAACAGTCGCTATACACCAAATGCTGCCAGTCAAAAAAATATATTCTATGATTTTTTTGGCTAAAGAGGTAGTGCTCTACCTGCCCTTATTTTTTCATTTTTACTTGAAAAATATCCTTTTTTTTGATATTTTTAAGATGTATGTGCAGAGTCGTGCAATAGGCCATACGTTTTTTCGACTTGTCTTTATATTATCTATTCTACTTAGCCAGTTTATTACTGTCCCAGCTCTATCAATGTGGGTCATCTGGTTCAATCCTATATGTCAGTCCTTTTTTTACAGACTTTTGTAAGGTATTTTTGTGTTCTATACCCTGCTCTGCTCCAGAATTTTATAAAAAAATGATTTTCACTGTGGCAACTTCAGTTTAGTTGCACCTTTTAGCTGTTGTGAGAGAAGGTTTTTCTTTAATTAGAAAATTTAAACAGCAAGCCTTTTGGCTTATTTCTCTTGTGCGATCAGTTTTTCTGGTCAATTAACCGTTTGTCCATCAATTTGGATGAATTTACCCATTGGGATGCTAACAATCCCAATGGGTTGTTGCATCCCTTTTTTTTTGGAGATGCAAATATGAGTAATTCTGAATTACATGAAACTGTAAAACTTTTTAACCGATTATCAGTAGGTAATCCAAAAAAAGATAAACTGGCTGTTAAAATTGAAGCCGCTATTAAGCAAAAACTGGGTAGTATTGCACTGAAAGTCGTGTAATACCCTGAATCCGTCGGGATGTATATCATCCTGGCGGTTGATTGCATCCCTTCTTTTTTAAGGTGATGTATATGAAAAAGTTAGAAAATAATCAGATCACTCTGACAAATTTTCAATTAATGAAGTTAGGTCTTAAATTTAGGTTTAGGTTCTTTCTTTTTAAATTAAGAAATTTTCGTGATCCATTATTTCAACCAGACGATGCCTGGTTAAAATCTTAGATCATTTAAAACAGAAACTTTGATAATTGATATCAAGGTTTCTGTCATTTTGATATTGAGTTTGATGTTTTTCCGTGAAGTATTCACTGAGCAATTTGAATCTATAACAGATTGCTCAGTGAATACTTCACAAC
>JADGEK010000169.1 GCA_016744395.1 Gammaproteobacteria bacterium
AACGGGGCAAAAGATGTTCAAATAATGGTACTGACCATCTCTCTAGAGCTTCAGGCAACAATGTATGGTTTGTATAAGCCATACTTTTTGAAGTAATAGCCCATGCTGCATCCCAGGTGTGTTCATACTCATCTATCAGTAGGCGCATGAACTCTGCAATGGAAATGGTGGGATGGGTATCATTAAGCTGGAAGCAGTTTTTGAGTGAAAAATTAGTAAAATCATCGTGGTGCTCTAACCACTCCCGGATAACATCCTGTAAACTGGCTGATGCCAGAAAATATTGCTGGCGTAATCGGAGTTCTTTACCATTTTCACTGCTGTCGTTGGGGTACAGTACCATTGTGATGTGTTCAGCTGAATTTTTTTCTTCAACTGCTTCGGTATAACTGCCAGAATTGAATTCATCCAGATCAAATTCATCAGTGGCTGCTGCTTTCCACAGGCGTAAAGTATTGACAGTCCCATTTTGGAATCCTGGAATTGGAATATCATAAGGAATGGCCAGTACATCTCGGGTGCCATTCCAATAAACTGTTAATTTACCTTTGTTGTTTTTATGATATTCAGTGTAACCACCAAATTTGACTCGTTGTGTATATTCGGGGCGCTCTAACTCCCATGGGTTCCCATTAAGCAGCCAGTGATCGGTTTCTTCAACCTGATGACCTTGCTCTATATGTTGCTTGAACATGCCGTATTCGTAGCGTAAGCCATAGCCTTTGACGGGCAATTGCAAGGTTGCACAGCTATCAAGAAAACAAGCGGCAAGACGTCCCAGACCACCATTACCAAGGCCTGCATCTTGTTCACAATCAGCAATTTCCTCCATATCCAGACCAAGCTGATAGAATGATTCCTGAAGTGCCTCGGTTAAATCCAGATTGAGCATGCAATTACTCAGTGCCCGACCCATTAAAAATTCTAATGAGAGATAATACGTGCGCTTGCAATCACTGTCTTCATAAGCACTGCGTGTCTTTTTCCAACGCTCCATAAGACGATCTTTCACTGTATAACTCAATGCTTTATAAGGATAATGCGTGGACTGACATTCCTTGCTGCGACCTAATGTATGATTGTAATAATATCGGAAGCAGTTTCTTAATGATTCAACGTCCATGCCTAAAGGTGGAACGATGGTTAAATCATCGACAGGTTTGCTTTTAGTCATACGCTTAAAATTTGAACAATTTGTATACATTTTGCTAACTCGTTTAATTGATTGTTGAGCGATTTGAGTTTGAGTGATACCCATGCTACAGCTTATTTTTCACAGGATTTGAATATTATGGCCCAGGCCCCCAATTTGTCAATTAAATTTAGCTGTTGGTCTGCTATGTTTTTCTTGATAAGTCCGGTTAATAGTCTTTTTGATGGACTTAAGCGTGCTTCCAAATCAGTTGACTTTGTTTTTGCTTTAGTCAGTCTTACCATGGTGGTCTTTTCTGTTCACTAAATGAGTAACCGTCTTGATGTTTTAATTTTTTAAATGATATATCGCTTCAACTCATTTCTGCATTTAATTCAACTTCAACCAGTTGATATTCATTTTTTATCTCATTAATTAATTCAAATGCTTTAGACTGATTTTTTTCTTTAGAGTTGCATTCGCATTTTTCACAAAGCTGGGCGAGTTTAATGGCTCCTAAATTTCGACTGCTGGATTTAATGGTATGTGCTGTTTCTGAAAAAGAGACTTCATCCATATCATTTGCAGCCTGAGCTAAAATCTCAATAAGATCGGGTGTGTTTTCCAAATAAATCCGAATTAGTTTGTGAAGGATGTCGGGCTGATCGGGCCGCTGTAAATCCTGTATTACTGACCAGTGTTTTTTTTCAATTGACTGTCCAGTGTGTATGATATCCGCTTCTTTAAATGTCACAACAGGTTTTAGATGTTGTTTAATATCGAGCCATTGAGTTAATTTTTCAGCCAGCTCATTAAGTGTAAAAGGTTTACTGATGTAGTCATTCATACCTGAGCGAGTGCATTGATCTTGAATGCCTTCTCTGATGTCTGCAGTTAATGCAATGATGGGCAATTTGTTGATACCTAAGTCAGTAACGTTTTGTGTGCGAATGTGTTCAGTTGCTTTAAATCCATTAATTTGAGGCATATGGCAATCCATAAAAATCAAATCCAGAGGTACTTTTGTGGCTATCTTAATGGCTTCGGCACCATTATTGGCAAGCAATACCTGACAACCTAAAATTTCAAGCATAGTTTTAGCCAGTTCCTGATTTACAATGTTATCCTCTGCCACTAAAATAGTGGCTGAATATTGAGGTGTTTCTTGTGAACATTCGTGCTCTGAACTTGCTTCAGGTAATAGGTTTTTGTCCCCTTGTTTTAAATTGATGGTAAACCAAAAGATGGCCCCAGAACCATATTGGCTGTTAACACCAATTTCACCATGCATTAATGAGACCAGCTGTTGACATATTGATAATCCTAAACCCGTGCCGCCATGTTCTCGAGTTGTACTACTATCAGCTTGTGAAAATGAATCAAAAATAATCCCCTGTTTTTCAAAAGGAATACCAATACCACTGTCTTCAATTTCAAAAAAAAGTCTAATATTCTGGTTATTAGCTTCATTATTAAACTCGAATTGACCTAATTCTGGAATGGAACATCGAAGAGTAATTTCACCTTTATCAGTAAACTTAATAGCATTACTGAGTAAGTTAGAAATAATCTGTTGCAGGCGGTTTTTATCACCAATTAATACTAAATGTTCATCGATAATGAATTCAGAACGTAATATTAAACCTTTATATTTTGCATCTTCAACAAAAAGTTCTAAGGTTTCATGCAATAAATTATTTGGTCTGAAAGCTTGATTCTCCAGTGACAATTTACCTGATTCAAACTTGGAAAAATCTAGAATCTCATTGATAATAACCAGTAATGATTTTCCTGAGCGTTGTACGGTATTGAGTAATTTAATTTGTCTTTCTGTTAATTTGCTGCGTAATAATATTTCAACCATTCCCAGGACACCGTTCATAGGTGTTCTGATTTCATGACTGATAGTGGCCATAAATTCACTTTTGATCAGGTTCGCTTTTTCTGCAATTGTTTTGGCCTGTAAGGCTTCAATGGTAATGCTTTGCAATTCCTGGTTCTTTTTGTTGAGATCTTTGGTGCGATCAGAGACTTCGTTTTCCAGACGTTGGCTATAACTGCCCAGTTGGCTATCGCGTTGTTGAATTTCATTGAGCATTTCATTAAACACATTCACCAAAGTGCCGTATTCATCGTCACTCATTTTCTTGGCACGGATATCGTATCTTTTTTCTAATGAAACAGATTTCATCGTCTGCATTAATTCAGTGAGAGGGGTGGTAAAAACTCGTTGTAATTTCGTTGAAAGTAATACCACGATAAGAAAAGAAATAATGGCAATGCTGGTGATCAATTTATAATATTCATTAAGTCGTTTTATGAGTGCATTATGTTGATAGATAATATGGATTGAGCCAACGAGTTCATCTTGTAGTTTTATATTTCGATTAATTAAATGGAAATTATCATTAATACTGGATTGACCATGAATATTACACTGCCACACATCAATATTTAAATTATTGAAAGATGGCTTGTTTTTGTAAGCAGGTGAAATATATTGACTGAATAGCTTACTATTACTATCACATAAAGTGGTGACCACAATGTCTGAATGGGTACTCAATGCTTTAAGTGTTTCAATGGTGGCCTCAGAATCGTAAAAAGCCATTGCTGCAGCACTATTCCAGCCAACGACATCTGCTAATGTGTTTAATTCATTGATGGTGTCAGTATTTGCTCGGTGAGTTTCATTGAAGATGACTGCTGATGACACTAAAATTAAACCTGCAGCAGAGGCAAGACTCATAATTAATATCAGTTTGAATTTTACGGACAAGTTTTTAAATTTAGATATCATTTTTTATTCTCAGTCTGGAGCTCTATTTGTTTAGGGCTAATTTGAGCAGTCGGGAACTAATTATTAAATCTGATGCACGGGCATTGCGACGACTAATTTGAAATTTTATTTTATTACCTTTATTGACAAAGTTAACAACGGCCTCTGAATGGGAAATATCAGGTAATTCGCTAATGGTGAGAATGCTCAGCTGTCTTGCCAGTCTGAATATTTGTCTCATATTACTTTGTTTAATACCGCTTATCATGAGTATATGACATTTTTTGATGTCCTGTATTCGAGATATAATTTTTAATTGTGATTGTTTACCATTGATATCTTTTGCGTTGACTATTGAAAAGGTTGATTTCAATGTTTCATTACCTATAACACAAATGAGGAGTTGTTTGGATGATTTGTTAAGGCTGTTTGGCCAAATTGTCAGGCGAGCAAAATTGAGAGTAAAGGCTGCTTTGAGTTGATACTCATTGGTTAATTCTGAATGTAATGCGGCATTCCCACTGAGAGAGGGTAAAAAAATGAGTACTATCCAGAAGGATAGTATTCTATTGTTATAGTGCTTGAATGCTGTCATGATTTATTTTTAATATGTTCAGTTAAGGTCTTTCTTTCATTTTGTTTCTTAGTATTGCTCAAGCAATTTTGTATAGACACTTCGGTCTATTTCAGTGAATTTAACACTGCCTTATTCAATGTGCTCAAGATGTTCCGACTCCAATAGATTCTGAACGACCAGTGAAATATTCATGTTCTATGTGATGATGTTTATAACGTCATTGATCGTATTGTTGTCCCATAAAGTGGCCCCTGATCCATGAGTCACTTTAATCCATTCAACATATTCTAATACAATATCTTGCACTTTCCAGTAGACACCTGAAAAACTTGGAATGTAGACTGTTCAGCAATCAATCATCACTCACAATTTTTGGGCAAAACAGCCAAAAAACATAAACCTATAAATTATAAAAAACACATTGAGAATGGATTAAAAGGACATTATATAATTATGTCTGTTAAAGTCGTTATTCAGAACAACTGGCTTAGGTAAAATTAATGAAACGACAGAG
>JADGEK010000170.1:0-3341 GCA_016744395.1 Gammaproteobacteria bacterium
GGCATCATTTTTACTTTGACAGCTTTAAAGTAAAACAAACTACAACAAAGAAAGAATACAGCAAATAAGCCAATTAAAAAGATATTACCTGCCACTTTACTATCAATAAGTGGGTTGAGAATACGTCGATAAAAACCATCCAGTCGTTTCACCGTTTTGTGTTCAGATTCCTCCATATCTTGAAGAGAATCCATAGCAGGTTTAAAGCGAATGGCCAGAAAAGGAGTAAACACAAACGCTGCAAACAATGAGTACATCATTGCCACAGAACCCAGAGCAGGAATAGGTTCCATATAGGGCCCCATCATTCCTCTTACCATCCCCATGGGTAGTAAAGCAGCGATGACAGTGAATGTCGCAAGAATCGTTGGGTTGCCCACTTCTCTGACCGCATCGATTGACGTGCTATCAGTAATTTCACCATCCATTGCCCAACGTCGATACATGTTTTCAACAACAACAATAGCGTCATCAACCAGGATACCAATCGAGAAGATAAGTGCAAACAGGCTTACACGGTCAATGGTATAACCCATAATCAGGGCAAAGAATGTCGTGACTAAAATAACATTTGGAATAACGATAAAACAGACCAGCGCAGCACGCCAATTGAGGAACCAGAAAATCAAAATGGAAACAGCAATTGTCACTAAGACCAGTTTAAACATCAGGCCATTGACTTTATCTTGAGCTGACTTACCATAATTTCGTGTCACACTGAGTTCGACATTGCTGGGGATTAATCGTCCTTTCATTGCCTCAACACGGTCAAGTATTTCGTGGACAACACTGACGCCATTAGTACCACTCTTTTTAGCAATAGCCAGTGTGACAGCAGGATAACCATTTGCAGATTTAGGCTCTGTTGTGGCAGGTCCTGTATAAAAGTTAACAAATTTATGAGCTTCACCTGGACCGTGAATAACATCAGCTACATCTCTGATATAAACAGGGTTGCCATCATGCATTGCGACAATGAGACGCTCCACATCTTCTGCATTTCGTAGAAAAGCGCCTGTATAAAGGTTAAAACTATTTTCACCCGATTCAATAGAGCCTACTGTTTTTTCGCTATTGGCTGTCATAATAGTACCAGCGATCTGCTCAAGAGTAATATTATAGCCCGCTAAACGCTCAGGTTTGACTTCAATTCTTAATTGTTCCTGACGACCACTGATCACAAAACTCTGACTCGTTTCAGGAATTTCTTTGAGTTCCTGCATAACATCCAATGCAATCAAACGTAAAGCTGCATCATCCAGACTGTCTGACCATAAAGTCAGAGCAACAAGAGGTACATCATCAACCCCTTTAGGCTTAACCAGCGGATGAGATACGCCTGGTGGGATTTTATCCATATTGGATTGTAATTTATCATATAGTTTGACTAGCGAAGGCCCCATTTCCTCGCCTACTTCAAATTGAACAGTGACAACCGCCTGATCTCGTTGAGAAGCTGAATAAACATGCTTAACACCAGGAATTTCACTCATAATTCGTTCTAAAGGATCAGCAACAAGGGAAGCTACCTGTTCGGTTGAAGCACCTGGATAACTCACAAAAATATCAGCCATTGGGACTGATATCTGTGGGTCTTCCTGTCTTGGTGTCATCATAAAGCCAGCAAGACCAATAGCAAAAGTTGCAATCAGAAGTAATAGTGTCAACGGTGAATGCATAAAGGTCTGAGTTAAACTACCAGCCAAACCTAAATCATGTTTATTGTTTGTGTTATCCATATGATTAAACTTACTCGTACTTGTTATTATTACTCTGCTCAATTCGTACTACACGTTTTATTGAGTAGTACGCCCCTTGATCTGAACAGATTATGTGATTTATTTAGAATAGCCTCAGATTATATTATTTAATCTGCTGACCAGGACGCCAGTTTTGAGGAGGATGGTCAACAATACGATCGCCTGGCTTTAAACCAGAAAGAACAGTAAAAGATTTACCCCCATTTACTTTCTTGCCCAGTCGAATAACATGCATTTCAGCCACTTTCTGGTCATTCATGACCAATACGCTAGGTAAACTTCCCATATGTTTAAGGATACTTGTTCTGGGAATAATAATAGAGGTGTTTAGCTTTGAGTTTTTAACTGGAATCGCAACTTCAGCATACATACCAGGAACACCATTGGTGCCAATTGGTAAGTCAAATTTGACTGTGACTGTATGTTTACTTTTATCAGCTAAAGGATAAATCTGAGCTACTTTTGCAGGAATCATCATGCCGCTGACATCTAAATAAGCTCTTACTGTATCCCCTACTTTAAGTGAAGGAACGAGTCTGACGGGAACTTCTGTTCGAATTCGAATATAATCTGTATTTGCATATGAAATTAAAGGCATGCCAGGCTGGACAGTATCACCCACTTCAACCAGTTTTTTAATTATCATACCTTTGAAGGGTGCAATTGAACGAGTATCACGAATACTG
The DNA here is from genome assembly GCA_016744395.1 of Gammaproteobacteria bacterium. Classification (GTDB taxonomy): domain Bacteria; phylum Pseudomonadota; class Gammaproteobacteria; order GRL18; family GRL18; genus GRL18. Next base: position 2,447 of record JADGEK010000170.1, read on the forward strand.
GCATCAATTTGATTGATTGCCTCCCGGGCACTTCTGACGCTTGATTGTGCTTGGTTGACTGCTGCGCCCTGATTGTATAAATCAGCTTGGCGCTGTACATCTGTATCTCCATAACCCATGGAGTCGCCCATCTGTTTGGTAAACATTTGATCGAACATTCCAGGCAAGCCCATTCCTGGCATTTGAGTCGCATTTTCTGTTTGTGGAGACCAGAGTTCACGATTGTATTGAACTTGAGCATTTTGCAGTGAGGCAACTGACTGATCATATTGAGCGATTGCTGATTTGCGTTTTGCAATTAAGCTTTCATCACTAATGGTTACTAATAAAGAGCCTGCTTCAAAAGAATCACCTTCATTACCCGAGATAAATTCAACTCGCCCAGGCATCTGTGCTGAGAGTGTCACTTCTTTATATGGAATAACACTGCCCCCGAGGTAAACTTGCTCTAAATCTTTATGTGCTCCTACTTCAATAATTTCGCTGGAAAAAGCTTCCCCACCCAATAACAATCCAATACTTAGAACAAAAGTGCCGCTTAAGCGCCTAAACATTATTTAATACCCTTCTAATTTAGTAATTTGTATTTTAATTTAAAAGTTGGTCTCATAAGACTTACATATCTAGCCAGTCAAATTAAGTATTGAACCTATAACAAATAGCTTTATATAAATAACAATATTTCCAGTTTTATGATGTTATTAAGCACCATAAAAAACCTAGGTATGAAAAATTGAATGTTATCAATATCAAATATATTGATAACATTCAATTTAAGCTATTAAATTTATTATTTTTTTAACGTTATTACAAGATACTTTTTATTATTTTTATTAATAGACGATTGTTTCTCATCTATTAAGCTCTTTGTTTTCATTATTATCGTCTGGAGGCA
>JADGEK010000170.1:3441-4970 GCA_016744395.1 Gammaproteobacteria bacterium
ATTGAATTTAGCAATGCACAACGCCATCTATGGGGCTGGGACAAAAGAACTTTTTAATACATCATGGGTATAAGATGCAATCCTAGTACAGTGCATCTGATTAGGGTAAAATATCGGGTTTCCTATTTCTTATTTTAAGCTACGACAAAAGAAGATTATTCATGCGCACTTCACAGTATTTAATACCCACTCTCAAAGAATCTCCAGCTGATGCTAAAATCATAAGTCATCAACTCATGCTGCGTTCAGGCATGATCAGAAAATTAGCGTCAGGGCTTTATTCCTGGTTACCTTTAGGCTTGAGAGTCTTACGCAAAGCTGAAGCCATTGTTCGTGAAGAAATGAATCGTTCTAGCGGCCAGGAATTATTGATGCCTGCGGTTCAACCCGCTGAATTATGGAAAGAATCAGGTCGCTGGCAGCAATATGGCCCCGAATTATTACGCATAACAGACCGTCATAACCGTGAATTCTGTATTGGTCCAACCCATGAAGAGGTCATTACTGATCTGGTTCGCTATGAGCTGAAAAGTTACAAACAACTGCCTGCCATTTTTTATCAGGTACAAACTAAATTTCGTGATGAAATTCGTCCACGTTTTGGCATTATGCGTTCTCGTGAATTTATTATGAAAGATGCTTATTCTTTTCATGCTTCTCAGGAATGTTTAGAAAAAACCTATGACGTAATGTATGACTGTTATTCCCGTATTTTTAGCCGTATGGGACTAGAATTTCGTGCCGTTCATGCTGACACAGGTTCAATTGGCGGAAATGCTTCACATGAGTTTCATGTTCTTGCCGATTCAGGCGAAGATGCCATTGCCTTTAGCAGTGAGAGTGACTTTGCTGCCAATGTTGAGTTAGCGGAAGCAATCTGTACTACTGAGTATACATCACCGACTCAAGAGCAAATCACAGTTGATACACCCAACCAGCATACGATTGAAGAAGTCAGTCAATTTTTGAAAGTACCTTCTTCTCAAACTTTAAAAACCTTGTTAGTTAAAGCCAGCGATCAGGTTGAAGCTGAAGTCATAGCTTTGGTACTGAGAGGTGATCACGAATTAAATGAAATCAAAGCTGAAAAACTGACTGCCATTGCAGTGCCTCTGGCTTTTGCCAATGACGAAGAAATCAACGCTGCTGCAGGTTGTGATGCTGGCTCCATTGGCCCCGTTGGTTTATCTATTCCAACTTATGTTGATCGAAGTGCTGCTGTCTGCAGTGATTTCGTTTGTGGTGCCAATGTCAATGGGCAACACTTGACAGGCGTTAATTGGGAAAGAGATGTTGAGCTGGGCTCAGTTGTGGACATACGCAATGTGATTGATGGTGATCCCAGTCCAGATGGTCAGGGGGTAATCACCATAAAGCGCGGAATTGAAGTGGGTCATATTTTCCAATTAGGCAAAAAATATTCTGAAGCCATGGATGCCAGTGTTTTAGCTGACACAGGTAAAGCTGAGATCATGAGTATGGGTTGTTATGGTATTGGTGTCTCTCGAGTAGTCGCTTCTGCAATTGAG
>JADGEK010000005.1:0-2606 GCA_016744395.1 Gammaproteobacteria bacterium
TGACCGATGAACAGAAAAGGTTAGATCGGGAGATCAACACTAAAGTCAGTGACTTATCTCGAATTAAACAAAAATTGGCACAAGCTAATTTGACCATGAGTTCTTTACAAGGAAAATTGGAAATTAACTCGGTTGCTTTGACTCGAAGGGAAAGAGAACTGGAAGAGCAGTTAGTGACTTTAATGAGCCGTGAGCATGAACTGGAACGCTTAAACCAGCAAAATCAAAATCAGCAAGACAATATCAGTAATTATGAGAGACAAATTACGGCAGTTCAACAAACGCATTCGGTTTTAGTGGGTGAATACGAAGATCTGGAAGATAAATATAATAAACTGATCAAGCCTTCACGCTCTGCAGTGGGCAAATATGTTGTCGAAGTACGTTATGAAAAACTGGGTGGCAAAGGTTTAATCCAGTTTCGTCAATCGGATAATGACTTATATCAAAATATTTCAGAAACCAACCTTCATAGCAAGCTGGCAAAGCTAAAAGTACGGTACAAAGAGTCTCTCTATGTCAAAATTATTATCCCTGACAATAGCGGTCTTTCCTATAGCGAAGCATGGGCCTTCATGATCGGTCTATTAGAAAAATACGACTACTATTACCAAGATACGGAATAATGCGGAATTAAAAGTAAAATCAAAATTAATAATTCAACACTACAATACTCCTCTTTCGGCTAGAGAGACTATTTCGGCGTCGCCAATAATGAAATGATCTAATAGCCTGATATCAACCAGGCCTAGTGCTTCTTTTAGTTTTACTGTAATTCTCTCATCTGCAGAGCTGGGTTCGGCAACCCCAGAAGGATGATTGTGGGCAACAATAAGTGCTGCAGCATTGTGTTCCAGGGCTTTTTTAACGACTTCTCTGGGATAGACTGAAGCCCCATCAATTGTGCCGCGGAATAATTCTTCATATTTGATAATTTGATGCCGGTTATCTAAAAACAAAGCTGCAAACACTTCATAGGGTTTGTCTCTGAGTTGGCTTTTCAAATACTGGCGTGTATCATCTGGATTAGCAATCGTATCCTGCTTTTCAAGCGTTTCACTCAGATAGCGTTTGGACATTTCTAAAACTGCTTGTAATTGTACATACTTGGCAGGACCAACTCCCTTGGTTTGTGAAAACTCATGCAGGTTGGCATTGAATAAGCTTCTTAGAGATGAAAAATTATCTAATAAGTTATAAGCCAGATCAATTGCGCTTGCGCCTTGAGTGCCTGTACGCAAAAAAATGGCGAGCAACTCTGCATCTGTGAGTGCATTTGCCCCTCTTTGCAATAATTTTTCTCGAGGTCGTTCTGATTCAGGCCAGTCTACAATAGGCATTCCATGCTCCAATTTTTAATAAATGGGTAATAATTTATCCGTAAAAAGGCATCATAAACAAATAAAAGTGTTCTGTAAGACAGTATTTTCTTACAAATTGAATATACTTATTGTTTTTATATTGCAGTAAGTGCTTACTAATCGGTAAAATAGCGCCATGTCAGTTTTAAACAATACAAATATTATTCTAGGAATTTGTGGAGGGATCGCCGCCTACAAGTCTGCTGAATTAGTGCGCCTGTTGATCAAACAGGGTGCTCAGGTGCAGGTTGTGATGACTTACTCAGCTAAAGAGTTTATCAGCCCGCTGACTTTCCAGGCTCTTTCAGGCAGAGAAGTGCGCAATGAATTATTCGATCTGAATGCTGAAGCAGGGATGGGTCATATTGAGTTGGCACGTTGGGCTGATCTGATTATTATTGCGCCTGCAACAGCAAATACTATCGCTAAAGTGACTTATGGTGTCGCTGATGACTTACTGACTACATTGTGTTTGGCAACTCAAGCTCCTCTATTGCTTGCACCAGCAATGAACCAACAAATGTGGTGCAATGAAGCCACTCAAAAGAACATTGAAGTCTTATCCAGGCGCCAGATGATTTCTTTATGCGGTCCAGCTGAAGGTGCACAGGCGTGCGGTGACACTGGCCCTGGTCGAATGGAAGAACCCACATCGATACTTCATACTGCTCTGAGCCTTTTGGGTGACATGGAATTGAAAAGAAAGCTCAATACCAGTTTGAAAGGTAAGCAGGTTTTAATTACGGCAGGCCCGACCATAGAAGATATTGATCCTGTTCGATATATGAGTAATCGCAGCAGTGGTAAAATGGGTTACGCAATTGCACAAGCCGCTTTAGATGCGGGGGCGCATGTGACCTTAGTGAGTGGCCCAACGGCAATAGAGGCACCAATAAATGTGGAGCTGTTGATGGTTCGAAGTGCACAGCAAATGCATGATGCGGTGTTTAAAAAGATTGCAGCAACCGATATTTTTATTGCCACAGCAGCAGTTGCTGACTATCGTCCAGTTAAAAAGGTTGAGCAAAAAATAAAAAAAAATTCAGAGACTCTCAATATTGAATTGATCAAAAATCCTGATATTTTAGCGGATGTTGCAGCCTTAGAAAATAAGCCAATCACAATTGGTTTTGCTGCAGAAACCAATGATGTTGAATCTTATGCAAGAAATAAATTAGAAAAAAAGAATCTGGACATGATTGCTGCCAATAAAGTAGGAGAATCAGAAGGGTTTGAAGCTGATGA
>JADGEK010000005.1:2706-24045 GCA_016744395.1 Gammaproteobacteria bacterium
ACAGAATTTCCAATGCCAGAATATGCAACACATGGCTCAGCAGGAATGGACTTGAGAGCGGTATTGGATGAAGACACAGAGCTTTTGCCAGGAGATACGCTCCTTATTCCTACAGGTCTTGCGATTCACATTGAAAATAATAATATGGCCGCAGTGATTTTGCCTCGTTCAGGCCTTGGTCATAAGCATGGTATTGTTTTAGGAAATCTGGTGGGCTTAATTGATTCTGATTATCAAGGGCAACTTTTTGTCTCATGCTGGAATCGTGGTAAGACTGCTTTTACCGTTAAACCTGGAGAGCGCATTGCTCAATTAGTGTTTGTGCCTGTAATTCAGGCACAACTCAATCTTGTTGAATCTTTTGAACAAAGTCAACGTGGCGAAGGTGGTTTTGGCCACACGGGTAGTCACTGATACCCTTACTTTAGCACCTTATAACTTATTGCATGGTCTTTAAAGATTGTAACGATAACTTCTTATTAAAAGAAACTGAGTGAAACTGATTTTATGAATGACGTAAAACAAAAAATTCGGGAAATGATTAATGAAGAAACGGTAACCAAACGCCGAGAAGAGTTAGATAAGCATGTGAAAAGAAAAACAAAAAATAAAAGTTCGAAAGAAAAAAAAGAACCCACTCCTATGGGGGATGAAAGCAAAAAATTGATAAAGAATTTCTCTCTTATTATTACTTTATTTGTTTTTGCTTTAGGCCTTTTTTATGGTGCATCCATTAGCAAAGAAAGTGCTGAAAATAAATACCATCAGGATCTTGAAATGACGGCAACACAAGAGCTTGAGGTTCTACTCAAACAATCAACTGATATATTAACCCATAAAATTAATAATTTTAAGTCAATTATTAAAGATCCAGAGTACATTAAAAATTTTAAAGAACCTTCATGGCAAGGTGTTTTAAAAACTGAACTTGAAGCTCGAATGGGTGAACAAGCCATTGTTGTTATTCTCCCAGAGAATTATAAAGATGATGACATCATTGATAATCCAGAAATGGGTTATGGCATTTTATCAATATTAAATGAGTTAAAGAACTCAGACAGCAATAAACAAGGGAGCTCTATCCGAATTGAAGTTCATAAAGCCAATAGCAAAGAGAGCAAACTGCTTTTTGTACAGAAAGTCACCTACCTGGATGCAGAATTAAAAAAAGAGGTCATCATTGGTTTTATCATGGCCAGATTACCCCAAGCTTATATGAAAGAGCTGATCAAAGAATTTAAATCAGACTCAGGTTATATTGAAATTGTACAACTCTTTTCAGGTAAAGCCACTATATTAACAAAAAAGGGCGACTCATCTTTAAAAAGTATGCCGCTTGTTATTTCAAAAAAGGTAAGTGGTACTCAATGGGTTTTTAAGTTTTGGCCAATAGAGCAGCTACTTGAACCACCTGTTTCTTTGTTATGGATGGCTCTGCTGTATTTGGGACTTGGTTCATTAGCCACTGTTTTGGCACTCGTATTATTGATTTTGGTGATTAAAAATATTCAGCAGAAACGTTATGTTTCTGTCCCTGAAAAAAAGGTCAATAAAACCAATAAGGCGGTCACTGCTCAAGGTTCTCATGATGTAGTACAAAGTAGTGAAATGACGGGTGGGATTTATAGAAAAGACAGTGGAATCAATCTTCAAGAAGAAGGTGCATCTGAAAATGAATACCTAACGCATGTGACTGACAAAATATTCAGAGCTTATGATATTCGAGGTGAAGTGGGCGAATTTATAAATGTTGAAATCTTTCGTCAAATAGCCTATGGCATTGCTAAAGATATGGAAGAACAAAAGCAAACAAAAATTGCTATTGGGTGTGATGGTCGAAACAGCAGTCCGGAATTGGTTAAAGCTCTGATTGATGGCTTGTTGGAAAGTGGCATTGATGTCATTGATATTGGTATGGTCAGCAGTCCAATTTTGTATTTTGCTGCACTGACAAAAGCAGATGGTAATGGTGTGATTGTCACTGCCAGCCATAATCCAGCACATTATAATGGTATGAAGATAATGTTGACTGGACATAGTTATAGCGATGAGCATTTGCAAAAAATAAAAGCAAAAGTAATTGCAGGTGAACAGGTTTATGGTGAAGGTAAGCTATTACAAATGAATGTAATGGAAGACTATATTACCAAAATAACGGGAAATATTATTTTAGCCAGACCTATGAATATTGTCATTGACTCTGGAAATGGTGTCACAGGCAAATTTGCCGCCACATTTTTTGAGCAATTAGGCTGTAAAGTAACAGCCTTAAATAGTGATGTCGATGGTAACTTCCCAGCCCATGATCCCGATCCCAGTCGTCCTGAAAACATGTCTGAGCTGATACAAAAAGTTGCGGAAAAGAAGGCTGATATCGGTATCGCCTTTGATGGTGATGGTGATAGAATCGGTTTAGTTTCTTCAGGCGGTGAAATTATCTGGCCTGATAGAATACTGATGCTCCTGGCCAAAGATATCTTATCTCGAAATGATGATGCCACTATATTGTATGATGTCAAATCAACCTGGAAACTGGAACGCTTTATTAACGAGCTGGGTGGTAAAGCGATTATGTGTAAAAGTGGGCATTCATTCATGAAGACCAAGCTTCTGGAAACAGGTGCGTTGCTTGCAGGTGAAATGAGTGGTCACATCTTTATTAAAGAGCGTTGGTTTGGATTTGATGATGCCCTTTTTGTGGCTGCAAGAGTACTTGAAATTCTTTCTATTGACTTAAGAAAGTCTCGTCAGATTTTTGCTGAATTACCCGATTCATTGAACACACCTGAAATACTGATTGCCACTAATAATGGTGCTGAAATTATGGAAAAGATGAGTGCTGACGTGAGTTGTTTTGAGGGTGGTAATATCATTACAATTGATGGCATCCGTGTAGAATACTCAGATGGCTGGGGATTGGTTCGATCGTCAAATACAACCGATAACCTGACGATGCGCTTTGAAGCAAATGATGAAGAAGCACTGCAGCGTATTGCCAGTACATTTAAGGAAGCCATATTGGCAGTAGATGCAAAATTAGAATTTCCTTTTTAGAAAAGTAAACGGCACAGCCATTTAAAATACATATTGTTATGAAGTGTCCTTTTGTCAAATTTAGTTTAGAGAAATTATGAGTATTAATAATAGTTCGGCAAGCACAATTGCCCATGTTTTATCTGAGGCATTACCCTATATCAGAAAATTTCAGGGTAAAACCATCGTGATTAAATATGGTGGCAATGCCATGACTGAAAAAGCACTTAAAAATGGTTTTGCTCGAGATATTGTTTTGCTAAAGCTGGTCGGGCTTAATCCTGTTGTGGTCCATGGTGGAGGTCCTCAGATTGGTAGCTTGCTGAAACGAGTTGGTAAACAAAGTGAGTTTATCGGTGGTATGCGAGTTACTGATAAAGAGACTATGGATGTGGTTGAGATGGTACTGGGTGGTCAGGTTAATAAAGAGATTGTGGCTCTATTAAATTCTCATGGTGCTAAAGCGGTTGGCTTAACAGGCAAGGACGGTGCATTGATCAGTGCAAAAAAGATGCATTTTACTCATCAGACGGAAGAAATGAAAGCACCCGAAATTATTGATATTGGTCATGTTGGAGAAGTCACAGCCATTGATACCTCGATTATTGATATGCTAATTCATGGTGATTTTATACCAGTGATCGCGCCTATTGGTCTGGGTAAGGATGGAGAATCTTATAATATCAATGCTGATTTGGTTGCAGGCCGAATGGCTGAAGAGCTTCAAGCTGAGAAATTAATTCTTTTGACCAATACAAAAGGACTTTTAGATAAGAAAGATGGATTGTTAACAGGCTTGAGTACTGAAAAAGTCGATGAGTTAATTGCGGATGGTACGATTCACGGCGGTATGCTGCCTAAGATTCGCTGTGCACTTGAAGCGGTCCAGAATCATGTTTGTTCAGCACACATTATTGATGGGCGAATTGAACATGCAGTGATGCTGGAGTTATTTACTGATGAAGGAATTGGTACATTAATCTTTGGTGATTGCCCTGAGTATGATGAGTAATTCGTTGATATAATTCACTTTTTATTTTAAATTTTATTCATTAAGTGTTTAAAGTATGACTCAAGCTGATAGCAAAAAAATAACGCCAGGTAATAAGGGCTCAAATAAGAAGCAAAGCCCTAAAATAAGTCGAAAAGAGCAAATTTTACAAGCACTTGCTCTTGAGTTGGAACAGAGACCCGGTGAGCGCATAACGACGGCAAATCTTGCTAAAGCGGTTGGTGTATCCGAGGCTGCTCTGTATCGGCATTTTCCCAGTAAAGCTAAAATGTTTGAAGCACTGATAGAGTTCAGTGAAGAAACTGTTTTTGGATTGATTAATCAGGTGATTAAAGAGCAGGCAGGGATTTTCGTACAAGTTGAAAAAATGATTGCCATAGTTTTAAGCTTCTCCGCAAAAAATCCAGGAATTACTCGAGTGTTACTTGGGGATGCACTTATTGGTGAGCATGAGCGTCTATTAAAGCGTACCGATCAATTCTTTCAACGCATTGAAACTCAGCTACGACAAGTTTTAAGAGAGGCTGAATTAAAAGGACAATTTAGCTATCAAGGCAATATCAGTCAGTTTGCAGAAGTGCTCTCAAGCTTTATTGAAGGCCAGCTGAGCAAATATGTTAGAAGCCGATTTGTAAAACGGCCTGATGAGAATTGGAAGAGTAAATGGTTATTTTTTGTTAATAGTGTTAATAGTCATTAATTTGCACCACCCTCCTACTTTTCAAAGCCAAGTTTGAATGCTGCTATTGGTAAACCACCGATTTAAATTCTTTTAATAAGCCACTAATATCTTCTGAAGAGCAGAATTCCTGCCCCTCTCGTTCCTGATTGCATCGAATTTGGAAAATAAGCATTTTTTTAGTGTCTGAAGTGCTATCCAGAATCGTCAGACTCATAGCAATATCTTGATACTTAACTGGCGTATCGGTTACAGATATTTTACTTGTTGTGTATAAAGTCTGAGTTGTGGAAAATTCTTTGATAAAGGCATTGGCTTTTTCCCAGTGCAAATCACATTGTGCCTGATTTAAACAGGTCAGTCTAACAGCATGCCGTTTTTTTGCCTGGCTTGGTGTTGAAAGGTTGTGTTTGATACGGTGGGATTTTGATATCATGAAACGTTCAACATCATGGGCAAAGATCTTTTTAATTTTCTGTGTTTCAACTTCCTGGTGACTGATTTGTGCTTGTAAGTTTCTAAGTGAAGTTCGAGCTCTATCCAGTTTTGTGGCAAGTTGGCTGGATATTTGTTGACCTGAGCGTTCTTTATTGGCTGCTTCTCGAACAAGATTCCCGAACTCTCGTTTTTTAAGTTCTATTGTTGAGTCAAGAATAGAACTTCGGGACTCTATGATTGAAAGTTTAGAGTTTAATGAACCAAGAAGGTCATCAATGGTTAAGTAGGTTTTTAATAAGACTTCATCATATTCTTTAGACTGGCGTTTTTGTTTTTCTTCCAGAGCCAGTAATTTATCAATTTCTAACTGGGCATCAAGCTCTTCTCTTGTTTTGGCTTTTTCTTTGACTTTCCGGGTAATGCCAGCATCGTCAATATAGCGGATTCTTTGGCTATAATATTCTCTTGGGATTCGGTTGCCACATTCTGTGAGGCCTTCGGCGTTTTTCCAGCATTTAATGAAACTTTTCTCGGCGTATAATGTGCTGGAAATAAAAAAAAGGCATAGAAAAGAGACAAGCATTTGAAATGCATGCTTCAATTGAAGTGTTTTTGTGTTAGTTTTCTTAAGTATTAACATATTATAGTTATTAGTGTAGTAGTAGCTTGCTTTTATTACTAGCTTATTAACTTTTTAGTTAAAAAGACTAGTAGATAATAAGGTTAATTTAGATTGAATATAAGGTATAACATTTTACTCTGATATGGAACAGTAAATAGTATACATTTTTAGGACTTTTTGATCTCGTATAAAGTCATTACCCTGATGATAGAAAAAATATTCTAGAATTATAATACATTATGATGAGGCTTTTATGTCAATTGGTGAGCAACTGTTTTTATTGCTTATTTCTTATATTGCGAATACATTTTCAGCTTTTGCTGGTGGTGGAGCAGGCTTAATTCAGTTACCAATGCTTATTTTTCTGGGCTTGCCATTTAGTATTGCTTTGGCAACCCACAAGGTATCGAGTGTTGCTTTAGGTGTCGGCGCAACGGTTAGGCATTTACGCACGGGTAAGCTCAATTTAAAATTTTCATTATTTATTCTCATGACAGGCATCCCTGGAGTGGTGCTAGGCGGCTTTATTATTGTACAGGTGCCCGAGGATGGTGCTAAAGTTGCTCTAGGCATCCTCACTATTTCACTAGGAATATACTCCTGGCTAAAGCCTGAATTGGGTCAAAAAAGCAGTGAAATTAATCGAAGTTATTTTGGTTTGGCTACGGGGGGAATGGTCTTATGTTTAATTGGTGTGCTCAATGGTTCTTTAACGTCAGGTACGGGCTTGTTCGTGACATTGTGGTTAGTCAGGTGGTTTGGCTTTGATTATAAAACAGCGGTTGCTTATACACTGGTATTAGTTGGAATATTTTGGAATAGCACAGGTGCAGTGACAATTGGCTTATTGAGCAATATACAGTGGGATTGGCTCCCTGCCTTATTGCTAGGCTCACTTGTTGGTGGCTATACAGGTGCGCACTTAGCAATCGTGTCCAATAATCGGTGGATAAAGCGAGTCTTTGAATTTGTGACAATTGCTGTAGGCTTGAAACTCATTATGGGGTCAATATAATGGACATCAGTAGAGACAAGGCCTGCGTTGCCTCGTCTTATCTTTTAGTTTTTACTCTACCTTCATGCCTAAATTTTGACAAATTTGTAAGGTTGTTTTACTTTGATTTAAAGTGTAAAAATGTAAGCCAGGTGCTCCAGTATCTAATAACCCTTCACACAAGTTTGAAATAACTTCAAGCCCAAGTGCTTTAATGGAATCAATATCATCGCCATAACTTTCCAGACGTTTGGCGAGCCAACGTGGAATTTCTGCACCACACATATCAGAGAAACCTGCCAGGCGTGAGTAATTGGTGATGGGCATAATACCAGGAATAATAGGCTTATCCAGTCCTGCTTTATGACAGCTATCAACAAAATAGAGATAGGCGTCAATATTGAAAAAATATTGAGTGATGGCGCTATTGGCGCCAGCATTCATTTTAGCTAAAAAATTGTTCAGATCCGTTTGAGCATTTTTAGCTTGAGGATGGACTTCAGGGTAAGCAGCAACTTCAATGTGAAAGTGATCACCTGTTTCGGTACGAATAAACTCAACCAGCTCATTGGCATGTCGGAATTCTCCTACATCACGATGGCCAGAAGGTAAATCGCCTCTCAAGGCAACAATTCGCTTGATACCTCTTTGCGTAAAGGTATCAAGAATTGCTTTAATGCCCTCTTTTGTTGAACCAATGCATGATAAATGAGGCGCACCTGAAAATCCTGCATCCATAATGCTTTTGACCGTGTTGAGTGTACCTTCTTGTGTACTACCCCCAGCGCCATAGGTCACAGAATAATAAAGTGGATCCAGAATACTGAGCTTGTCACGCACAAGAGCGAGTTTTTGGGCCCCTTCGTCTGTTTTTGTTGGAAAAAACTCAAAACTGATGGGTTGTGCCTCTTTGTTATACAGAGGCTTCTTTTGAAGAGATTGTTCTTTTTGTGAATTCATGTTCTAAAAATTCAGGCTACGCAGATTATTAACTGGGTAGCCTGGAATATACTCCGTTCTTTTTATATCATGCAAATCCGCGATGTCTTAATGAAGGTGTTTGCTGGCTAAGGGTAATTAATAACGATAGTGCTCAGCCTTATAAGGACCTTCTTGAGGTACGTTAATATAATCAGCTTGTTCTTTAGACAATAGAGTTAATTTAGCACCAATTTTCATTAAGTGTAAATGAGCGACTTTTTCATCTAAGATTTTAGGTAAGATGTAAACTTTATTCTCATAAGATTCTGAATTGGTGTAAAACTCAATTTGAGCCATCACTTGATTAGTAAAGGATGCAGACATTACAAAACTAGGGTGTCCAGTTGCACAACCCAGGTTCACCAGACGACCTTTAGCTAAAATAATAATCTTCTTACCATCAGGGAAAATAACATGGTCTACTTGAGGTTTGATTTCTTCCCATTCGTATTTTTCTAAAGAAGCAATATCAATTTCTGAGTCGAAATGACCGATGTTACAGACAATGGCTTCATTTTTCATTGCTGCCATATGGTCGTGGTTAATCACATTGACGTTACCTGTTGTTGTGACAAAAATATCGCCTAGAGGTGCCACCTCATTCATATCAACAACACGATAACCTTCCATAGCGGCCTGTAATGCGCAAATGGGATCAATTTCTGTAACCCAGACTGTCGCACCCATACCACGATAAGCTTGCGCACAACCCTTGCCGACATCTCCATAACCAAGAACAACACATATCTTACCTGCAATCATGACGTCAGTTGCACGTTTAATACTATCAATCAAGGATTCACGACAGCCATATAGGTTATCAAATTTTGATTTGGTGGCTGAGTCATTGACGTTCATCGCAGGGAAGAGTAATTCACCTTTTTCCTGCATTTCATAAAGACGGTGAACACCTGTCGTGGTCTCTTCAGTAACACCTTTAACACTGCCTGCAATGTCTTGCCACGTGCTTGAGCCAGGCTCGATAGTACGGCGTAACACGTCTAAAATGGCTTTATACTCTTCATTGTCATCATCTTTAGTCGCTGGTATTGCACCTGCTTTTTCAAATTCAACGCCTTTATGGACTAATAATGTGGCATCACCGCCATCATCTAAAATCATGTTGGGCAGTTTGCCATCAGGCCACATTAATGCTTGTTCAGTACACCACCAGTACTCATCAATTGTTTCACCTTTCCAGGCAAAAACAGGAATGTCTTGAGCAGCAATTGCAGCAGCGGCATGATCTTGAGTCGAGAAAATATTACAGGAAACCCAACGGACTTCTGCACCTAAATTGACTAAAGTTTCGATTAAAACGGCAGTCTGAATGGTCATATGAATGCTGCCCATAATACGACAGCCAGCGAGAGGATTTTGCCCTGCATACTCTTCTCTTAATGCCATTAATCCAGGCATTTCAACTTCGGCCATTGATATTTCTTTGCGTCCCCAATCTGCGAGGCTCATATCGGCTACTTTATAATCAGTAAATGTACTCATTTTAAATCCTTAAAATTTTTGTCTTTTTGGTGTTCTTAATTGTTGTTTGTAGAAACATTGCATGCAATGTTTCTACACTTTTCTTTATATACTAGCAGATGCCTTTAAAGCATCTGCTTTATCGGTTTGTTCCCAACTGAATTCTGCTTCATCTCGTCCAAAGTGTCCATAAGCAGCAGTTGCACGGTAAATTGGACGTAAGAGATCAAGCATTTTAACCAATCCACCTGCCCGTAAATCAAAATGTTCCGCAATAAGTGCAACCAGCTTATCATTGCTGACTTTGCCAGTGCCAAAAGTATTCACTGAAACAGACGTAGGTTCTGAAACACCAATGGCATAGGAAATCTGGATTTCACAACGATCAGCCAGACCTGCTGCAACGACATTCTTGGCTACATAGCGACCAGCATATGCTGCACTGCGATCCACTTTAGAAGGATCTTTGCCTGAGAATGCGCCACCACCATGACGAGCCATTCCACCGTAGGTATCAACGATAATTTTACGACCAGTCAGGCCGCAATCACCCACAGGCCCGCCAATAACAAAACGCCCAGTTGGGTTAATATGAAATTTTGTTTCTTTTGATAACCATTTTTCTGGAATAATGGGCTTAATAATTTCATCCATGACTGCTTCACGCAAAATTTCAATACTGATATCAGCATCATGTTGAGTGGATAAAACAACTGCGTCAATCCCAACAGGTTGATCATTTTCATAGCGGAAAGTAACCTGGCTTTTGGCATCGGGACGAAGCCAGTTCAGCAGTCCGCTTTTTCTGGCATGAGCCTGACGTTTAACCAGTTGGTGAGCAAGGGTAATTGGTGCAGGCATTAAAACGTCGGTTTCATTGCTGGCATAGCCAAACATCATTCCCTGATCGCCCGCTCCCTGTTCGTGGGTATCCGTTTCATCAACGCCCATAGCAATATCGGCTGATTGCTTGTCTATAGCAGTCAGAACGGCACAGGATTTATAGTCAAAACCCATATCTGAGTGATTATAACCAATTTCTTTTACAGTGTTTCGGACAATTTTCTGCATATCGACATACGATGAGGTGGTTATTTCACCAGAAAGTATCACCATACCTGTCTTAATCATGGTTTCACAAGCGACTCGAGCGTGCTTGTCATCAGTGAGTATGGCATCCAGGACAGCATCAGAGATTTGATCTGCCATTTTATCTGGATGTCCCTCAGAAACGGATTCAGAAGTAAATAAGTGGCTATTGGACATAGAAATTCCTATTATTTGACAATTAATAAATGATGAAAAGGGGTGTAAAGATAAAATTATCGACAAGTTTAGACTTTATTGACGCAACTTTAAATAAATTAAATGAATTGTACGCCTAGATTGAAAATAATTCATACTTTTTAGTACATATGCCTGTATTAATACAGATGGAGTGACTTAGATACTATTCATGTTTTTATGTAAAATAAAGATTAATAATAAATTTTTAATCGATAAGGAAGAAATAAAATGGTCAGTCTTGAAACACCAGTTTGTGAATTTGAGAAAATGGCGGTTGATTTTAGTTTGCCAGATGTTGATGGAAAGATCTGGAGTTTACAGGAATGTCAGGGTGAAAATGGCTTACTGATAATGTTTATATGCAACCACTGTCCTTATGTAAAAGCTATTTTAGAGCGTCTGATCCGTGATACTAATGAATTAAAAGTATCTGGAGTGAACAGTGTGGCTATTATGTCTAATGATCCTTCGCAATATGATGAAGACTCTCCAGAAAATATGAAAAAAATAGCTCAGAAATTTGGTTTTTCTTTCCCTTATCTACTGGATTCTTCTCAGGAAGTGGCAAAACAATATGGTGCAGTTTGTACTCCAGATTTTTTTGGCTACAATTCGGAACTGAAATTACAATACAGAGGCAGACTCGATGCCTCCAGAAAAGAAACGGCAGCTTTTGATGTCAAAAGAGATTTATTTGATTCGATGAAACTAGTGGCTGAAACTGGAAAAGGACCTGAAAAGCAAACTCCTAGTATGGGCTGTTCAATTAAATGGATAGATTGATTAATTTGATTGATAATAGTCAACCAAATTAGAGTCTTGATTTTAGCGTTATTCAAAGAGTAAGCCTCCGATAACAAACAAAGAAATAGACCAATAAAATATAAGTTGTTGATACAAAATAATAATTATTTATTGACCCTTGTTTTTTACTAATGGTAGGTATAAGTATTAGCTTATGCACACTATTAAAAAATAAAGTTGTACTTTATACCTGATTTCCATTATATTCCCTAAACCGCTTTATATAGTGGACTGATTAAGTTGGGGAAAAAGCCCCAAAAAGTTGCTGTCTCGGCATATATAAGAGACAATGCGGCTCAAAATTTTTAATAGAAAATTCCTTTATTCCAGGAGAATCATATGCCAGATCGTAAGGTACTAGCCAATGCTATTCGTGCACTAAGTATGGATGCCGTACAAAAAGCAAACTCAGGACACCCAGGTGCACCGATGGGTATGGCTGATATCGCAGAAGTGCTGTGGAATGGCTTCATGAATCATAATCCGGCTAACCCGAACTGGGCTAATCGTGACCGTTTTGTTTTATCTAATGGTCATGGTTCTATGCTGATTTATTCACTACTACACTTGACTGGTTATGATCTTTCAATTGATGATCTGAAAAGTTTCCGTCAATTACATTCTAAAACACCTGGTCATCCAGAATACGGTTATGCACCAGGTGTTGAAACAACTACTGGCCCTTTAGGCCAGGGTATTACCAATGCAGTAGGTATGGCAATTGCTGAAAAAGCTTTAGCTGGTCAGTTCAACCAGAAAGGTCACACGATTGTTGACCACAATACCTATGTGTTCTTAGGTGATGGTTGTTTAATGGAAGGTATTTCTCACGAAGCCTGTTCATTAGCTGGTACTTTAGGTCTGGGTAATTTGATCGCATACTGGGATGACAATGGTATTTCTATTGATGGACACGTCGAAGGCTGGTTCTCTGATGATACGCCTAAGCGTTTTGAATCTTATGGCTGGCATGTTATTGCTGATGTTGATGGTCATAATCCAGAAGAACTTTTAAAAGCAACTGAAATGGCTAAAGCCATGACAGATAAGCCAACCATGATTTGTTGTAAAACAACCATTGGTTTTGGCTCACCAAACAAAGCTGGCAGCCACGCATGTCATGGTGCACCACTAGGTGAAGAAGAAATTAACCTGACGAAAGCAGCACTTGGTTGGGAGCACGGTGCATTTGAAGTACCTGATGATGTTTATCAAGGTTGGGATGCAAAAGAAAAAGGTGCAGCAGCAGAAGCAGCCTGGAATGAAAAGTTTGCAGCATATAAAGCAGAATTCCCTGAACTAGCCGCTGAGTTTGAACGTCGTATCTCTGGTGACTTACCCGCAGATTGGGCTGCCAATTCTGCAGCATATATTGCACAGGTTAATGCGGATGCTAAGAGTCCTGCAACACGTCAAGCTTCATTAGCAAGTATCGAAGCATACTCTCCAATGTTGCCTGAAATGTTCGGTGGTTCAGCTGACTTAGGTTGTTCTAACCTGACAGAGTGGTCTGGTTACAAGCCAATGTGCGATAATGAAGTCTTTAACTACGTTAACTATGGTGTCCGTGAGTTTGCTATGTCAGCAATCATGAATGGTGCAGCACTTCACGGTGGTCTGATCCCATTTGGCGCAACATTCTTAATGTTCTCTGAGTATGCTCGCAATGCTTTACGTATGGCTGCACTGATGAAGATTCGTTCTATCTTTGTTTATACTCATGACTCAATTGGTCTGGGTGAAGATGGTCCAACACACCAGGCTGTTGAACAAATTCCAACCATGCGTATGATTCCAAATATGGCTGTATGGCGTCCATGTGATGCCGTTGAATCAGCAGTTGCATGGCAACAAGCGGCTGAACGTGCAACAGGTCCTTCTTGTTTGATTTTCTCTCGTCAAGGTTTACCTCATCAGACTCGTACAGATGCACAAATTGCTGATATTACTAAGGGTGGTTACATTCTTAAAGATTGTGATGGTACTCCCGATGCAATCATCATAGGTACTGGTTCAGAAGTTCAACTGGCTATGGGCGCAGCAGAGCAAATGTCTGGTAAGAAGGTTCGTGTTGTTTCAATGCCTTCGACGAATGTCTTTGATGCACAAGATGCAGCTTATAAAGCGTCTGTATTGACTAAAGGTGTTCCAACAGTTGCTGTTGAAGCCGCTGTGACAGATGCTTGGTACAAATATGCAGATGCTGTTGTTGGTATTGATCACTTCGGTGAGTCAGCTCCAGCAGACGTATTATTCAAAGAGTTTGGTTTCACTGTTGAAAATGTTGTTAAAACAGTTGAAAGCACTTTAGTTTAAGTTAAAAGCTGCTTAAGTATAAAAGAAGCTGAAGGCTCTTGCTTCAGTTCAGAAGGCGCTGACTTTTATTTATGGCTGTTTAAGATAAACAAAAGTGGGCGTTTTCAATCTATCGAGAAATATAAATTTTAATAAAATTTAGGAGAATAATTCATGGCTATAAAAGTCGGTATTAATGGTTTTGGTCGTATCGGTCGTATGGTTTTTCGTGCTGTTTATAATGAATTCAGCGACATTGAAATTGTAGGAATTAATGACTTACTAGACGCTGAATATTTAGCATACATGCTTAAATATGACTCAGTACATGGTCGTTTTGACCATGATGTTTCTTCAGAAGACGGCGCAATGATTGTTGACGGTAAGAAAATCCGTTTAACAGCAGAACGTGATCCTTCTGACCTGGCATGGGGTGATGTTGACGCTGATATCGTTATTGATTGCACGGGTTTCTTCCTGACTGAAGAAAGCTGTCAGAAGCACATCGATGCAGGCTGTAAGAAAGTGGTTCAATCTGCACCTTCTAAAGATGGCACTCCAATGTTCGTATACGGTGTTAACCACACTGAATATGCGGGTCAGGCAATTGTTTCTGCTGCTTCTTGTACAACAAACTGTTTAGCACCTGTTGCTAAGGTTTTGAATGACAAGTGGGGCATTAAACGTGGTCTTATGACGACTGTTCACGCTGCAACTGCAACTCAGAAAACAGTTGATGGTCCTTCAATGAAAGACTGGCGCGGTGGTCGTGGTATTCTTGAGAATATCATTCCTTCTTCAACGGGTGCTGCTAAAGCCGTTGGTGTTGTTTTACCAGAATTGAATGGCAAGTTAACAGGTATGGCTTTCCGTGTACCAACTTCAGATGTTTCTGTTGTTGACTTAACTGTTGAATTAGACAGCGACGCAAGCTATGACGATATTTGTGCTGCAATGAAAGCGGCTTCTGAGACTGGTGAGATGAGCAAGACTCTTGGTTACACTGATGAGAAGGTGGTTTCTACTGACTTCCGTGGTGTTGGCTACTCTTCAGTTTTTGATTCAGGTGCTGGTATTGCTCTTGACGGAACTTTCGTTAAGGTTGTTGCATGGTATGACAATGAGTATGGTTACACATGTAACATGTTACGTTTTGTTGAACACGTTGCTGCAAACTAAGCAAATGAGTATGAGCCATTTTTAATGGCTCATACAAAATAAAGAGCATATCGGTGAAAACCTTTGTGCTTTTTGTTTTTTAACTGTTTGTTTAACTTTGCTTAACACATACTATGTTAGCGACAAGAATAATGATTATCTAAATGTTTTTTTTACTGCCTGGAAAATAAGAAAGCATTTAAATAGTTATTATAAATTAGACCACTCTAAAACATATTAAAGAGGAATTCGCATGTCAGTTATTAAAATGAGCGATTTAGACTTATCTGGAAAACGTGTACTTATCCGTCAGGACTTAAATGTGCCTATTAAAGATGGTAAAGTCTCATCAGACAAGCGTATCAAAGCATCTTTACCAACCATCGAATTAGCTCTTAAAGCGGGTGCTAAAGTGATGGTTATGTCTCACCTGGGACGCCCAACTGAAGGTGAATACAGCGATGAATTTTCTATGGCCCCTGTTGCTGAGCACATGTCTGGCTTGATGGGTAAAGAAGTTCGCCTGATTAAAGATTATCTGGATGGCGTTGAAGTAGCAGAAGGCGAAGTCGTTTTATTGGAAAACGTTCGCTTTAATGTTGGCGAAAAGAAAAACGCTGAAGATTTAGCAAAAAAATATGCTGCATTATGTGATGTTTTTGTTATGGATGCATTTGGTACGGCTCACCGTGCACAAGGTTCAACTTATGGACCATCGCAATTTGCACCAACAGCTTGTGCAGGCCCATTACTTGCAGGCGAACTTGAAGCACTTGGAAAAGCACTGGATAATCCAGCCCGTCCAATGGTTGCCATTGTTGGAGGCTCAAAAGTATCAACTAAACTGACAGTTCTAGAGTCTTTATCTAAAGTTGTTGACCAATTAATTGTTGGGGGTGGTATTGCTAATACCTTTATTGCTGCGGATGGACATAATGTGGGTAAGTCTCTGTATGAAGAAGATTTAGTTGACACCGCTAAGAAGCTAAAAGCAGATGCCTTATCGCGTGGCGGTGATATTCCAGTACCTACAGATGTTGTTTGTGCAAAAGAGTTTGCTGAAACAGCAGAAGCCACTCTAAAAGATGTTAAGGATACATCGGATGACGATATGATTTTTGATATTGGCCCTGATAGTGCAAAAGCACTGGCTGAAGTGATTATGAAAGCAGGTACAATTGTTTGGAATGGCCCAGTAGGCGTATTTGAATTTGATCAGTTTGGTGAAGGTACTAAAGCTATTTCAATGGCCATTGCTGAATCTCCAGCATTTTCAATTGCGGGTGGTGGTGATACACTGGCTGCTGTTGATAAATATGATATTTCAGATAAAGTATCCTATATATCAACAGGTGGTGGAGCATTCCTTGAATTTCTGGAAGGAAAAAAATTACCAGCTGTTGCCATTTTAGAAGAGCGTGCTAAAGGTTAATTAAGACTTTGAATTTTAACACTTGGATTAACCTTAGATTTTAGAGACTGCAACCATAAATGTTTAGACGGACAAAAATTTTAGCGACACTAGGCCCAGCAACGGATGATCCCAAAGTTTTGGATAAAATCATTGAAGCTGGTGTTGATGTCGTGCGCATTAATTTTTCGCATGGAACTGCGGAAGAACATTTATTACGTGCTGATAAACTACGTACACGAGCGAGAGCTTTTGGACGCCAGGTTGGAGTGCTTGCAGATTTACAGGGCCCAAAAATTCGGATTGAGCGGTTTCGTGATGGCCCCATTGAATTATCAGAAGGCGATGAATTCACGTTTGATGCGAACCTGGCTAATGGTGAAGGTGATCAGAATCAAGTTGGCATTAGTTATAAAGATTTAGTGGAAGATGTTAAACGTGGTGACAACCTTTTAGTCGATGATGGTCGTCTCGTTTTTTGGGTCGATCATGTTGAAGATCAGGAAATCGTATGTCGTGTTGTTGTTGGTGGTAAATTATCCGATCGTAAAGGCATCAACTTGCAAGGTGGTGGCCTTTCAGCTGCTGCTTTAAGTGAAAAAGATAAAAACGATATTAAAACTGCCGCACAAATGGGCGCAGACTATCTTGCCGTCTCTTTTCCTGTGTGTGCTGATGATATTCACTTGGCCAGGAAACTATTAAGAGAAGCTGGAGGCCATGGTGGACTTGTTGCAAAGATTGAGCGAGCGGAAGCACTGGATTGCATTGAAGAAATTATCGAAGCATCCGATGCGATCATGATTGCTCGTGGTGATCTGGGGGTGGAAATTGGCGATGCGGCTTTACCTCCAATTCAAAAGCGATTGATTAGCTTAGGTAGAACCATGAATCGAGTCGTCATTACGGCCACTCAGATGATGGAATCCATGATTGAAAATCAGATACCGACACGGGCAGAAGTCTTTGACGTGGCTAACGCTGTTCTGGATGGAACTGATGCGGTGATGTTATCTGCTGAAACGGCAGCAGGTAAATTCCCAGAGAAAGCAATTACAGCAATGGACAGAATTTGCCGTGAAGCTGAAAAGCAGCGCCAAGCCAGCCAGTCTGATCACAGAATACACACAGAGTTTAAATACATTGATGAAGCTATTGCTATGTCGACGATGTATACGGCAAATCACTTAAAGGTGAAAGCAATTGTGGCACTAACCGAGTCTGGATCGACAACGTTATGGATGTCGAGAATTGGTTCAGGAATACCCATTTTTGCCTTTACAGGGCATGTCGATACTCGTCGTAAAGTTACACTTTATCGTGGTGTTGTGCCCGTGAGCTTTGATGTAACAACAACGGATCATGCAACACTGAATATGGAAGTTGTAGATGAGTTAAAACGACGTGGTACTGTCAGAGATGGTGATCTTGTTGTTATTACAAAGGGCGATCTGGCAGGTGTTATGGGCGGCACCAATGCAATGAAAATTGTGACTGTTGGTGAATTAGTTGAACCAGACTTTAAAGAATAATAAAAAGAAAAAACATTGAATGAACTGATTGTTAATGGAACAGATACAAACAATCTTTTGTTTGAAAGATACTAGATAGACAACTTACATAAAAATATTATTTAAAAAGATAGGAGAGCCAAAATGGCCTTGATTTCAATGCGTCAATTACTGGACTATGCTGCAGAAAACAGTTTCGGTCTACCAGCTTTTAACGTAAACAATATGGAGCAGGTTCATGCCATCATGCAAGCTGCCGATCAAACTGATTCTCCAGTTATCATGCAGGGTTCAGCTGGAGCACGTTCTTATGCAGGTGAACCATTCTTACGCCACATGATTTCAGCGGCAGTTGAAATGTACCCGCACATTCCTGTGGTTATGCATCAGGATCACGGTTCTGAGCCAGCAGTTTGTCTACGCTCTATCCAGTCTGGCTTCACGTCAGTTATGATGGATGGTTCTTTAGAAGCGGATATGAAAACACCTTCAAGCTTTGAATACAATGTTAATACGACTCTTGAAGTTGTTAAAATGGCTCATGCTGGTGGTGTTTCTGTTGAGGGTGAGTTGGGCTGTTTAGGTTCACTTGAAACAGGCATGATGGGCGAAGAAGATGGCCATGGTGCAGAAGGCAAACTTGATATGGATATGTTATTAACTGATCCAGAAGAAGCAGCAACTTTTGTGAAAGAAACGGGTGTTGATGCTTTAGCAATTGCTATTGGTACTTCACATGGTGCTTATAAATTCACTAAAGAGCCTGAAGGCGATGTGTTGCGTATTGACCGTATTGTTGAAATTCATAAGCGTATTCCAGATACTCACCTTGTTATGCACGGTTCATCTTCAGTGCCTCAGGAATGGTTGGAAATCATCAATAACTATGGTGGTGATATGGGGCAAACTTATGGCGTACCCGTTTCTGAAATCGTTGAAGGTATCAAAAATGGTGTGCGTAAAGTAAACATCGATACTGATTTACGTATGGCATCAACAGGTGCTGTTCGTAAATTTATGTCAGAAAATACTGCTAACTTTGACCCTCGTAAATTTCTTAAAGCATCAACAGCAGCAATGAAAGATATTTGTGCTGCACGATTTGAAGCTTTTGGTTCTGCAGGTCATGCTTCTAAGATTAAAGTTCAAACATTGGAAACAATGATTAGTCGCTATGCAAGTGGTGAACTTGATCCTAAAATATCTTAATTATACCTTTTAGCCTAAGTTACTCTGATTATTGTCTAAATAATTGTAGGGCAACAAAAAGGACATGAGAATAATTTTGACATGAAAGAGGACGGCATCGCCGTCCTTTTTCTGTTTATGTAACTGATGATTTATAATTGATTTGTTGAAGTTTTTTTAATTCGACACAAAAATGTTGAGTACTTATGAGTAGTAATGAAAAAGCAGCGAATGAGACCGCTCTTGTCGGAGTGGTTATGGGCAGTAATAGTGATTGGGATGTCATGAAAAATGCCTGTGAGCAACTTAAAGAGATGGGAATACCTTATGAAGCAAAAGTGGTTTCTGCCCATCGAACTCCAGATTTACTTTATCAATATGCAGAAGAGGCTAGACAAAGAGGCTTAAAATGCATTATTGCAGGTGCAGGTGGAGCCGCTCACCTCCCTGGTATGCTTGCTGCAAAAACAACCATTCCCGTTTTAGGTGTTCCAGTTAACTCTCGATATTTAAAGGGAATGGATTCTCTATTATCCATTGTACAAATGCCAAAAGGTATACCAGTAGCGACTTTTGCCATTGGTGAAGCAGGTGCTGCCAATGCAGGTTTATATGCAGCTTCCATTCTATCTATTGAAGATCAGTCAATAGCTGATAAACTACAGTCATTCAGAGAAAAACAGGCACAGACAGTTCTGGATATGGAATTGCCTTGCTAAAAAACTCTATGGGATTCATTGTAAAGATTGTTTTAAACTTTGATTGAGGATTAAATCATGATTCTACCAGGAAAAACACTGGGAATGCTTGGCGGTGGTCAGCTAGGAAGAATGTTTGTGATGGCAGCGCATGCCATGGGATATCATGTCATTGTGCTGGATCCTGATCCTGATAGCCCTGCGGGCCGAATTGCTGATGAACATATACATGCTTCCTATAGTGATCACTGGGCAATTGAACAATTGATGAATAATTGTGATGCCGTCACAACTGAATTTGAAAACATTCCATCTGAGACACTTAAAAAGATTGAGCAGTCAATACCTGTGAGACCATCATCAGCGGCCGTTGAAATTGCACAAAACCGAATTGCTGAGAAAACTTTCTTAGCAGACAATGGTTTTGAGACTGCCCGGTTTTTCCCTATTTATGAAAAAGATGATCTGGATTTTGCATTAACCCAAATTGGTGGCACAGCCATTATAAAAGTGGCTAGCTTTGGTTATGATGGCAAGGGCCAGGCGATTGTTAATAATTTAGAGGAAGCCATTAATGCTTTTGAATCAATGGGCTCTGTGCATTGTGTATTAGAAGAAAAAGTCGATCTTGAAACAGAAGTATCGGTGGTTTTGGCACGTGGTCATGAAGGTGAAATTACTTGCTATCCCATTGGTGAAAACCATCATGTGAATGGTATTTTAGAATATACCGCAGTCCCAAGCAGCATGCCAAAACGAATCTTAGACGTTGCTATCAATGAAGCCTCTCAATTTTCTGAGAAATTAGATTATTGTGGGGTCATGGCTGTTGAATTTTTCTACACCAAAGATGATAGACTACTCATTAATGAAGTCGCACCAAGGCCGCATAATAGTGGTCACTATACAATTGATGCCTGTAAAACTTCTCAGTTTGAACAACAGGTAAGAATGCTTTGTGGTTTACCTGCAGGTAGCGTTGAACTGTTATCACCTGTGGTGATGTTCAATATCTTAGGTGATATCTGGTCAAATGGTGAGCCAGATTGGGCACAACTTTTATCAAACCCAAATGTTAAATTACATTTATATGGTAAAAGAGAAGCAAGAGCAGGACGAAAAATGGGGCACTTTACCTGTTTAGGTAATTCAACTTCTGAGTTATTGCAGGAAACTCGTCGTCTGGCAAATGCGTTACCTAAACCTTAAGAATTTATGTAATGACTCAATGAATCACTTAAGGTTAAATGTTTTAGCATTGGCGGAACAATATGCAGTTTACATTTGAAACCATTGGTATTGTCCATTCCTGTTATAAAGATAAGTTCGCAATACCAAGGCAGGCCAGACTGGTCACTGCTTCTACTGCAGAAATAGAATTACTCCCACCCTACAATGATCTTGAAATTACGCGGGGGCTTGAAGACTTTTCACATCTTTGGCTCAGTTTCATCTTTCATCGACACATTGATAAAGGCTGGAATACAACAGTCAAACCACCCAGACTGGATGGAAAGCAACGTTATGGTGTGTTGGCAACAAGAGCCAGTTTTCGTCCTAACCCCATTGGGCTATCGCTTGTTGAATTGGGAAGCATTGAACAAAAAGGGAGTAAACTTCTGCTGCATATTAAGGGGGCCGATTTATTGGATCAAACCCCCATCATTGATATCAAGCCTTATGTTCCGTATAGCGATAGCATTCCAGATGCCAAAGGTGGCTTTACAGATAACATCAAGGAGCATT